>CBFGLL010000124.1:0-7008 GCA_965649585.1 uncultured Chitinophagaceae bacterium
GCCACCGGCTCTGTGCTTACAATATGGATGCCCCTGTTTTGCAGGCCATCAGTGAGCGTGCGGGCATCATTGGGCCCCGACTTGGGAATGAGTATGGTAGCATTTACAGTGTTTGCCGGTATGTTGAGGGTTTGGGTATAACCGGTATTGGTAATGCTAACGGTAACCGTGGTGGCCAGTTCGGCGCTGATGTACAGGGCCAGTTCCTGGTTGTTAACGGGTGATTCATGAAAAAAGCTGTAGTCGAAACCATAAGCCAGCCAGAACTCCCGGCCCCTGTTGGATTTATCCTGGGCAAAACTGCAACCGAACAGGCTCATGAAAATCAATGTAAATAATCCCTTCAGCATCTGTAATAGACTTTGTTTTGGTGTTAAAAACAGGTGTTGTTCTGCCGATACGGCCTACAAATAAAATAATTTAAAATCAGCTTAAATACAATACCAGCCTGTTTTTTAGCGGATTTTCCAAAATTGAGTATTTACCCCTAATTTCTAAAATGAGCATTTATGCTCACATTTTTCTTGGAGAGGAAAAATACTTTTACGGCATTGAAAAAAAGCTGTTTCCCGCTTTAAATCCAACACAGATTTTTGAAGTTTATTAGTCACCAACCAAACCAATTATTAACTGATGAGAAAACGTTTATTGTTGCAATGCTTTTTAAACCTTTTATGCCTGGCTTGTTTACTGTTTATAAACAGCCAGAAGGCGAATGCCCAGGGGCAGTACAACACAACCAATTGGAAATTCAGTAATCCAAAACAATTTGGCTTCACCGTTTTTGATGTTGATTTTTTTGACAATACCAATGTCATCGCCGTAGGTGCCGACGGAGGTATTGCCAGGAGTGTGGATGCCGGCGCCAACTGGACCTACGGTCCTTTCACGTATATAAATGCCGCAGGTCTTCGCACCAAAGCAAGCCTTACTGATGTGCATTTTATCAGCGCAAGCACTGCCTATGCTGTAGGTACAGGCGGCTGTATGGCCAAAACCACTGATGGCGGCATTACCTGGAATTTTGTGCAAACGCCCCTGTTTGCCAACAACAGGAGCATCAACACCTGCTGGTTTCTCAACGAAAACAAAGGGTATATCGCAGGCCAGTACAATACCCTCGATTCTATTCCAAAACTCTATGTTACCAATGATGGTGGTAACAGCTGGGATTCTATCAACGCACCCATTGGAGGTAAAACCGTTGTAGGATATATCAACAATCCCAATCTTCCGCCCCTGCAATGGAATATTGATGCAAAAGACAAAGAAATATGGCGTATTCAGTTTATAGACGATAACACAGGTTATATTACCGGTGGTGGTTCCGGTTTATTCCCAAGGTTTCCATCGGCAGTAGCCGCTACCTGTCTCCCATCCGGCAATACCACTTCCACCGGCTCACACAATGCTGCACTGGTATGGAAATTTAAGAACGGCACCCTTACCGATTACTCGCTGAGTAAAGAAAGATTAGGATATACCGGTATCAATACCAA
This sequence comes from uncultured Chitinophagaceae bacterium, assembly GCA_965649585.1. GTDB lineage: Bacteria > Bacteroidota > Bacteroidia > Chitinophagales > Chitinophagaceae > Ferruginibacter. The sequence goes on from CBFGLL010000124.1 coordinate 1,500, forward strand.
TACCATTACCTGTACTACAACCTACGGAAGCATCACCCCGCAAAGTCAGCAATACAGGGCCTTCAACATCATAGATGATTCTACCATCGTATTGATGAGTTTCAATAACAATGTGGTGGTAAAAGTAAAAACAGGTGTAGCAGATAGCACGCTTAACCCAAATGTACCAGGCCTCTATGAAAAGGGTAGGTATGAAATATTAAATTATCCCTTCCCTCCTACTGCCGGGCCCAATGCGGGATCACCCATCCCCAACCCACAAGTGTTACTGGCCAGCAATCCTTATATGATTAAAAAAGCAGCTAACGGAAAATTGTTTGCCACCGGCAACTTCGCCAACCTTTGGACTTCTGTGGATACCGGCAGGAACTGGATCAGGGAAAAAAGTTTACCTCAAGGGCAAAATTACAGCAACAATAGCGTGTGGGCACTCGACATAGCTCCTAACGGAAAAATCCTGAACCTGGGCTCAAATGGTTTAGTTGCAGATTCTTCTGCCGGCGGCACCTGGACCAGCACTTACACCACCATGCCATTTGCTGCTGCACACAGCGATGCCAAATTTGTGGATTGCAATAATGGTATCATGTCTGGCGGCTCCAGCATCACGGTAACAGAAGATGGAGGCAATACATGGATCGACAAAGCAAGACCCGATTTTGCCGCTTCTTTTTACAGCATCAATGGTATGGCATATCCCACACTCACCAAAACCTATTTTGGTGTAAGCAATGGTGTGATCTATACTTCAACAGATAAAGGAACCACGCTTGATCCTTCGCACAGCAATTTCAGCTTCCAGATGAATGGTGTGGACGCTATTGGCCCAGACACAGTGTGGGTAACGGGCTTCTCAGCATTCAGCGTTCCGTCAGCAAGCAGAACGAATCAGATCTTCCGTTCCTACAACGGTGGTACTACCTGGACGGAGATTGGTGGATTCCCCGTAGGTTCTACTGCACCCAACCTTTCAAAAATATCATTTGCCAGCAGAACTGTTGGTTATATAGCAGGTACCAGGAATGGTATTTATAAAACTACAGATGGCGGCACTACCTGGGCAAGCATTAATCCTTTCCCATCGTTAAATGAAGGCCCTACAGGTTTCCCGAATGCATTTATCACTTACCAGGAAATACAGGCCCTGGACGAGAACACTGTTTTTGCCATCGGTAATATGTTTACCAACACGGGCGTTAAAAGAGTTTATAAAACGACTAACGGAGGTAGCACCTGGACTGACATCACAGGTAATATCCCGGCCCTGATGCCTGTAGGCAACCTGATCGGGATGGTTTGGAGTGATGCGAATAATGGCTATGTTTCTGCAGGAAGCACATTGTTTAAAACCACCGATGGTGGCGCTAACTGGACAATGGACATTGCACCCATTAACCAGTTGTTTGAAACCATGGCATTTGCCCCTCGTTATGTACCTGCCTCCATTCCATTTGAAAACAGGAAATTGTTTGTTTCTGGTTTCACTATACAGGCGGCAGCACATATCATGGAATATGGCAACCCGCTCAATATAAACGTAAACAGTACGGAAACGGTAACAAACACCAACTGTTCCACTCCTAATGGCGGTGCCATAGCGGTAACTACATCAGGAGGCATTGCACCTTACACGTATAGCCTCAACGGCGGCGCCTTCCAGGCCAACGGCAATTTCTCAGGTTTAACGCAGGGAACCTATACGCTCGTGGTGAAAGATGCCTATTGTGGTATGCTTACCAAAACAATCAACGTTGGTTTTACAGATGATCTAACGCTCACGGTTACACCAACAGATACCCTGGTATGTGCAGGAGCGCCGGTACAATTGCAGGCTACCAGTGCAGCCACGAGCTATTCATGGACCAATGCTGCAGGCCTGAGCAATGCCGGCATCAGCAATCCTGTTGCCACTGTAAATAGCAATACCAGCTACACCGTTACTGCCACCCTCAACAGCTGTGTAAGAACAGCAACGGTGAATATTGGCATCAAACCAAATCCCGTGGTAAATGCAGGGCCAGATAAAACCATCGTAGAAGGAGCATCTGTTCAACTGGATGGTAGTGCGGCTAACTCAGTGTCGGTATTATGGAGTCCGGCAGCCAGCCTCAGCAACCCAGCCATCTTTACACCGGTAGCACAACCCACCAGCAGCACCACTTATACCATGACGGTACAAAATGCGGACGGTTGTACATCTACCGACGAAACATTGGTAACAGTGATACCGTATTGCATCAAACCTTTGAATGCCTTTACACCAAACGGCGATGGTATTCACGACATGTGGTGGGTAACTGACGGAAACGCATGTACGAACCAGGTGATCGTAAAAGTATTTAACCGTTACGGCGCAGTGGTGTACGAAAACGGCAACTACGAAAATAACTGGGATGGCAAATACAAAGGCAAACCAGTACCGGATGGCACTTATTATTACATGATACAATACAGGCTCATCAGCGGTAAAATTGTAACTGCAAAAGGTGACGTAACCATACTGAGATAATTTTAAAAATATCAATCAATGAAAAAAATAGTAATGGGCGTAGTGATGCTGAGTGTTGCTGCAACTGCCTATAGTCAACAATTACAAACATCCTCGCTCTACGATATGCAGGGTGTATTGCACAACCCCTCGCTGGCGGGGGTGTATCAAAACAAAGAAGTGAAAGGAACAATTGGTGCCACTTATCGCCAGCAATGGAGCGGCATCAGCGGAAGTCCCCAAACCATTACAGCCTTTGGTTCCTTTGAACTGGAGAAACAAAAAGCGGGATTAGGTTTGTATGGCTATAACGATAAAACCGGCCCTACTTCCCGTACCGGTGTTGCATTGCAACTCTCGAAGCATATCCGCTTCAACAACGGGGGTGTATTTGCCCTGGGTATTGAAACCCGCCTGCAACAATATGCTATCGACATGAGCAAACTGGCGGAGTCGATACCAGGCGACCCTGTCCTGGGCGCAAAAGACAACAGGTTTAAATTTGATGCGGGTTTTGGTATCTCATTTACCAATCAGCAATGGCAACTGGGTGCAGCTGTATCGCAGCTGGTACAATCCAAACTGGATATTTACAGTGGCAACCTCAGCAGAACAGAAGAAGCGAGGTTATACCGCCACTATTATTTCACCGGTCGCTATAACTGGGCGGTAGATGAAAAAACAACCATCTCCCCTAACCTGTTGCTGATCTATCTTCCAAATGCTCCAACAGAAGTAACCGGCGGGGCAAGAGTGGAACATAACAAACTGTTGTGGTGGGGCTTGGGTTATCGTTCTTCGCAAAGCTGGATGCTAAGCGCAGGACTGCATATCAACAAAAAGCTGACCCTCGGCTATTCTTATGATATTTATAATGCACCGGTGAGCAGCTTCGACGGCGGCCACAGTGCACACGAGTTTTTGTTACGTTTTAGTTTTGTTAAGTAGCGTTTTTGTTTCAAATGGCATAGCAGCGGGTTTGCACCCGCTGCTTTTTAAGGTAGCGCAGGGTTCTGAATTCAACAGCTCAAATGATTTTGTACTTTTAAGGATTACCAGTTAACTGTACAAGATGATCAATTTTGCAATAGGCAGGCAACTGCCAAAAAACAGCATTCACTTTTTGAGTAAAACGATCATATTTCTTTTGCTGACGTGCTGCTGCTGTGCCTCGGCACAGGCTCAGCAAGGATCGCTGTTGACTGATACCAACGAGATTAACCAGCTCATCGGTAAGGGTGCGTCTCAAACAGACAAAGTTCCCACGGAAGCATTTAACGACCTGCAACTGGCCACCAGGAGCAGTGAAGCTATCCAGTATTCCAGGGGAGTTGCAAAAGCCTCCGCAAAACTGGGGCGCTGGTATTTTGGGAATGATATTGACAGCACAATTGCAATGGGATTGCTTGCCCTCCAAAAATTCGACGAGAGCGGCTACGCAACAGTGGATGACCTTGCAGAAGTGCACCTCCTGTTATCAGAAGCCTACGACGAAGCCGGCAAAAAAGATTCATCGGCCTATTATTATTACCTGTTGGGAGAAGAACTCACCGCCGGAACACTTACAGATCCCGAATTTGCAGTAACAGTATTTACCAAGCTTTCTATATTCTGGATCAATTTTGATTTTGGCTTTCTGCCAAGTAATGAATACAGGAATACCATCCTGCGCTTTGTAGAAAAAGCAAGAGAAGCCTCTACCCGCATTAAAGACACTGCCAATGGCAGAACCAGTATCTATTTTATCCAGGGCGCCTATTACCATGGCATCAAAAACTACGATAGTGCCCGGTATTATTATAACACCTACCTGGTGGAGCGGGAACGGCTTAAACTCATTAGTACCAGCAGGAAGATATCCACGCTTTCTAACATTGCAGATACCTACCTGCAGGAGAATAATCCTACGGAAGCATTAAAATATGTGGAGAAGATAAGGGATATGGGTAAAGACCCGGAACAGCAAAAATACCTTGCTTTTTTCCTGAGCTTTATCGACCTGCAGGCTGCAAAAGCCCGGTACCAGATGGGGCAGTACAAAGCCAGCATCGAGATACTGGATAAAGCCCTCGCAGATCTCAAAAACACCGGCTCGCATTTGCGCAATGAAGTAGTGGAAGCCTATGACATTTATGCCAACAGCTACCAGGCTTTGGGTAATTATCAAAAAGCCTTCGAATACAAGAACCTCTATGTAAAACTCAGCGACAGCCTTTCAAAAAAAGATAAGGTTGATATCATTGGCAGAATGGAAGTAAGAAACAGGATGGCAGAAAAAGATAAGGAACTGGCACTTCAAAAATTAAGGCTAACAGAAGTAAACAGTAAAGTGCGGGATAAAAACTTTTTAATTGGGGGCATTTCACTGTTAACGCTCAGCGGCATCGTAATATTTGGATTATGGCGCAAAAAAAATATCAGCAAACAAAAACTGCAGGAGGGAAAGATTGACAACCTGCAGCAGAAAATAAAAATTGAAAGACTAAAAGCCAGTATCAATGCCGAAGAACGGGAGCGCACCCGTATTGGCCGTGAGCTGCATGATGGCGTGGGAGGCCTGTTATCAGTGGCTCGTATGAATTTTGAACTCGCCAAGAAAAATAATGACAACCAAACAAACGCCGACTTCAAAGATGGCCTGCACCTGCTGGAAGAAGCAACGGTAGAACTGCGACAGGCAGCCTACAACCTGATGCCAGAAATTTTATTGAATCAGGGATTGGCGAGCGCAGTGCAGGCATTTTGCGAAAAAATGACCAGCAAGAGCAGCACCAATATTACCTTCCAGGCTATTGGTGAAAGAAAACATATTACCAGCGCTTTCGACCTGCCCGTTTACCGCATCATCCAGGAATTGGTTCATAATATTATTAAACATGCAAAAGCGAAACATGCACTGGTGCAACTTAATTTCCAGGATGCAGGAGCACTCAGCATTACAGTGGAAGATGATGGAATTGGATTACCCCCTGATGCACTGGACAACTCAAGGGGAATGGGTTTAAAAAACTTACAGGAAGG
>CBFGLL010000125.1:0-6987 GCA_965649585.1 uncultured Chitinophagaceae bacterium
CTCATCACCAGGGCAAAACCCATCCATGTGGAACTGGTGTTTGGCGATTACAAAACCACCACACTCGATGAACAATTTTTTGGCGTGCTGCTGCAGTATCCTAACAGCGATGGCTTAGTAACTGATTACAAAAAATTTATTGATGCCGCCCATGCTGTTAATGCGCTGGTAGTAATGGCGACTGACCTTCTGGCCTTAACATTAATTACGCCACCGGGTGAGTTAGGGGCTGATGTTGCTATTGGTTCTTCACAACGCCTTGGTGTTCCTCTTGGGTTTGGCGGGCCTCATGCTGCTTTTTTTGCCACCAAAGATGAATTTAAAAGAAATATCCCTGGCCGTATCATTGGCGTAAGCCAGGACGCTACCGGCAGCCGCTGCCTGCGCATGGCTTTGCAAACAAGGGAGCAACATATCCGCAGAGAAAAAGCTACGAGCAATATTTGTACAGCACAGGCATTGCTGGCAAATATGAGCGCTATGTATGCCGTCTTTCATGGTGCAGAAGGGTTGACAGCGATTGCAAAACGCATCAGCGTATTAACGCAAACACTCGCCAATGAACTGGCTGATCTTGGTTTTGAAAATGTAAACAGCAGTTATTTCGACACCATAAAAGTAAAGGTGGATAACCTGGCCGCTTTAAAAGAAATAGCAGAAAACAACGAGATCAATTTTTACTATCACCGGGATGCAGTGGGTATTTCACTCGATGAAACTACCACCCAGCGTGATGTACTCGATATCCTACATTGTTTTGCACAACTGGCAGGGCAACAAACAGCAGTAGCCAATTTTGATGCAGACAGCCTATTAAAAAATATTCCTACTGCGCTTACCCGCACCAGTGAATTTTTAACGCATCCTGTATTCAAAACGCATCGCAGCGAAACTGAAATGATGCGTTATATCAAAAGCCTGGAAAATAAAGACCTTAGTTTAAATACTTCCATGATCTCATTAGGCAGTTGTACAATGAAGCTGAATGCCGCTACCCAACTGATCCCTGTGAGCTGGCCTGAATTCAACAGCATGCACCCATTTGCCCCGCTGGGCCAATGGAATGGCTATAGACAAATCGTAAACGAATTAGAAAACTGGCTGAGTAATATCACTGGTTTTGCTGCTACCTCCTTGCAACCAAACAGTGGTGCGCAAGGGGAATATGCAGGACTGTTAACCATAAGAGCTTATCACCAGGATCGTGGGGATGATCATCGCAACATTATTCTTATTCCTATTTCAGCGCATGGCACCAACCCTGCTTCTGCAGTGATGGCAGGTTTTAAGGTAGTGGTGACCAAATGTGATGAAGCAGGTAACATTGATGTGGAAGACCTCAGAGCAAATGCGTTGAAATATAAGGATAGCCTGGCCGGCCTAATGGTGACCTACCCAAGCACCCATGGCGTGTTTGAAGAAAGCATTATTGAAATTTGCCAACTCATACACGACAATGGCGGATTAGTTTATATGGATGGTGCCAACATGAATGCCCAGGTAGGCTTAACGAGCCCCGGAAATATTGGTGCCGACGTATGCCACCTGAATTTGCATAAAACGTTTGCCATTCCGCACGGTGGTGGCGGACCAGGCATGGGACCCATTTGCGTAAATGAGAAACTGGCCCCTTACCTGCCAGGGCATTTCTCTCTAAAAAATAACGAAAAAGCAATTCATGCGGTAAGTGCTGCACCATTTGGCAGTGCAAGTATCTTGCTGATCAGTTACGGATACATTAAAATGCTGGGCGCAGAAGGCCTGCGTAAAAGCACCGAGTACGCCATCTTAAATGCTAACTACATGAAGGCAAGGTTAAGAGGCGAATACAAAATTTTGTACACGGGTAAAAATAATACCTGTGCGCATGAGTTCATTGTTGACCTGCGGCCTTTCAAAACCTCTGCAGGTATTGAAGCGGAAGATGTGGCGAAAAGATTAATGGACTATAATTTCCATGCACCTACTTTAAGTTTCCCTGTACCGGGTACGATCATGATCGAGCCAACAGAAAGTGAAGACAAGGGAGAATTGGATCGTTTTTGTGATGCCTTATTAAACATTCGTGCAGAAATAAGAGCCATCGAAGAAGGCAAGGCTGACAAACAAAATAACGTTTTAAAAAATGCACCGCATACACAGGCCATTGCTTTAGCCGACGATTGGACAAGGCCTTATAGCCGTCAACAGGCTGTATTTCCTTTAAGTTACGTAAAAGAAAATAAATTCTGGCCAAGTGTAAGCAGGGTAAACAACACCCTGGGTGACCGTAATTTGATTTGTACCTGCGAGCCGGTGAGCAGTTATATGGAAGCAGAGGCGTAAAATTTTTCCTGGTTTCTAAGGGCTGTTACTTTGCACTGACAGTCCTTAGAATTTTTATAAGGGGCCTGAAACTTAATACTCCAGTTTCTTTTTCATCATAATATCTGTTTGCACATCGTTACCCAACTTAAAGAGGTGTTTATCGAAGGGGGTAAATCCATTCCGCTCATAAAAACGAATAGCGCCGGGGTTTTGTTCCCACACACCCAGCCAGATAAAGTTTGATTTTTTTTGCCGGGCTATGTCAACTGCTTTTTCAAATAATAACTGGCCTATTTTTTTACCCTGGTATGCTTTCTTTACATAGATCCTTTCAATCTCCATCGCTTGCTCACCTTTTAATTCCGTTTGAGCGCTGCCAAAGTTAATTTTTATATAGCCCAGCACTTCATCGCCCAGTTCGGCGAAATAGGTTTCGCTATCCTGGTCATTGACTTGTTCTGTTAACTTTTGTATAGAAAAAAATTCGTCGAGGTACTGCTGCATGTCTTCAGCAGTATTTACCGCTGCAAAACTTTCGTAAAAAGTGCTGCGTCCAATTTCCTGCAGAGATGTAACGTCATTCACTGTTATTTTCCTCGTAATGATCGGCACCATTTTACAAAAATAAAATGCCCCGTTGAGTTTACCATGCCCGGCTAAAAAATCCCGATATTCTCTTTATCTACATCCTGGTATCCAAATTCATCATCACCCAAGGATGGGCCTTTGTATTTTCCGAATTTTATAATGGTGATCACCATCCAGCAAACCAGTAATGGAGAAAATATGAACATTCCGATAGCATAAGGCTGTGTATTTTCAAATTGAATGAGCGCTACATAAATCACCAGGTAGATAGTAGTGACCGCTGCAGCAAAAACATCGTTGCGTAACATGATGGGTAACTTTACACTTATACCCATGAAAATAACATGCCATTGCGCCGACCGTTGTTACATTATCTTTGGATCAGGTTATATAAAAGAGGAACTTTATCAAACCTTACCCTTTATTTCAGCTTTTTCATTAACTGTTTGAACCCGGTATCTTCTCTTAATACACTGAACGCAGGATCCGTTTCTACAGATTCTTTGGTATAGTCAGCATATTTAATTGCCTGCGACAGCTGTTTCACCGCATCTGGTAGCTTTTTTTGCGAAGCATATATGGCCGCCAGCCGGTAATAGGCGTCGGCATATTTATTGTCGAGCTGCAATAGTTTTTTGAAAACCTGTTCGGCCTTATCGATTTGTCCCAGCATCTCTGATGCGTAGGCAAAATTGTAGTGGAGTATTACATTGTCATCATCGTACAACAGCCCTTTGTCGTACAACCATTGTGCATCATCATACCTGCCCATATTAAAATATAAATTACCCAGTTGCCCGTAGGTATTGGCATCTGTGCTATCGATATATCTTGCTTTATTATAGGCGACAATGGCGGATGTATCTTTTCCCATTGCCTGGAAATTTACGCCCAGCATTTTCCAGGTGTCGGGGTTGAGGCTATCGAGTGCCAGGGAAATATCAAACATACGGATGGCTTCATCATACTGTTGAAATTCTGTAAAAATGCTAGCCAGGCCCGAATACACCACCGGGTTCAATGAATCGGCCCTGATCATTTTTTGTACATAGTATTTAATGCTATCATCATTTTTATAATCATACATATGCACCCTTAATGCACCTTCGTTGGCATATACAAACTGCGGATCGTAGTACATACCATTGTAAAAACTTTTCAATGCATTGGGCCAGTCTTTTTTACTGATATACCCGTAGCCAAGCTGCGTCCACAACACAGGATCGGTCCTGTCTTTTTGCAGGCCTGCTTTACTCCAGAAAATAGCAGAATCCACGTTTCCTTTGGTAGTGTACATCCCGGCGATGCCCCCATAGGTTGTTTGATAAGTAGAATCAATCTTCAATGCTTTTTTATAATAAATAAGTGCGCTATCAAACTGGTTGAGCTGCGTAAATGCACTACCCATATTGTGATGCGGGTATAGCCAGTTAGGAGCCAAAGCCATTCCTTTACGCAATGCCAGCTGCCCCTGGCGGTATTGTTTCAACGAAATATGTAATAGTCCTTTGAGGTTGTACAGGTAGGCTGCCTGGGGTTTTAAAGCGATGGCACTATCAACTTTTGCAAGGCTGCGGCGCATATCGCCTGTGTTAAAAGAACGCCAGTTTGCATGCCCTTCCAAAAACAACCGATTTACAGTAACGTCGAGTGGGTTGTAATACATGGTATCAGCAATTTGCTCAAACGCTTTTAGCTTATTGGCAGCCGTGGTAAAATATTGATAGGTATAATTGTTATTGTTGGTACCAGCGTGCAGGTAAGTGTTGATCACTTTTGCTACATCCGTCATCAGTTTGCTGCTTAGTGTAAATTTTAATTCTGTAGCCAGTTCAGGAGTAGTTTCTTTTTTAGCAAGAATTTGCCTGAGGATATCATAGGCTCCATCTTTTTCTATCAACCTGCCTTCGTTGATGGCTTTTAAAAAAACCCGGTAAAGATCTTCCATTCCAGCTTCCCTCATGGCGGTGCCCAGGTGTACCGATTTGTTGGCAGCCATATCCGCTTTATCCGGCGAATAGGACACACCACTATTGAGTGCGGCCAGCAACTTTTCTTTTTCCGTTTTATCAACAACACTCATTACCAGTCCGTCGGCTGTATTGCAACAGTATTGCGGCGTTTGGCGATAGGTTTTATTTTTAGCATCGTAGGATGCTTTGTTTACATTCTTTTTTACATAATCATACAATTCCGTGAGTGTTACTTCGCCATCTTCCGGGTCTGTATCGGCCATACCTTTTAACCCATTGATAAGGTGCCATGAAAACAAACCCCTTCCCCCGCCCCATTGGGAACCTTCAAAACTCACCTGGTTGCTCGCACAGGAAATGAGTTGTATTTCTCCAGACTTTCGTTCAAAAATCTGCTGGTAAGAAATAGCTTGCCCCTCGCCTTTGCCTGGAAGTTCATTGGTTCTGCAGGCATCCGTGATGAGCACTACCTGTATACCGTTGCTGGTCATTTCCTGTATGCGCACTTTTAGCTTGTGAATATCTATCAAACCTACACCGGTAGAATAATTATTCCGGTCGTTGCCTGCGGGCGCATCGTATGCAAGCAGGTAAGCTTCATCTGCACGGTATGCATCTCCGTGGCCAGAAAAATAAATATAGAAAAGATCGTTTTTTTTGAGCTTTTCTTTTATCCTGTTGAACTTACGCCAAAACTCCATGAAGCTGGCACTTTCGTTGAACAGCGTGTCAACATTTTCGGGTTTAAGTTTTGCACCGGCAGGTGATATCATAAAACGATAAAACTCTTTTGCATCTGCATCGGCATATTGCAGGTTCTGGTAACTATCGTTTGCCTGGTATTTGGAAATTCCGGTGATGAGTGCGTAGGTATTGCCGCTCGCTTTTGCTTCAGTTTTATTGAGCACAACATTGCCCCGGGTATCCCCCGGGGGCTGGGCAGATGCAGTGTTGTAAATTAAAATACAAATTGACGTCAACAGCAATAGCCATTGATGCAGGTAACCTTTTTTTTGATGCCGGGTCATGGGTAAAGTTATTAGGGCAATCCAAAGAGATGCTTCGGTTTAAAGTTATCCATAAATCAGCAAAAAGAAAATACTCCAATCCTGAGTCGGGTCTATACCCTGTAACAGACTGCATTTATATTCATGCCCGCCCCAACGGATGCGAATAGGATAATGTCGCCTGTATGGAGCTGGTGATTTGCAAACTGGCCCTTACGAACCATATCCAGCAGCGTGGGTACCGTAGCCACGGAACTGTTGCCAAGTGTGTGAATATTCATGGGCATAATGTCCGACGGCACATCAGCATTTCCGAATAACTTATACATGCGGTGGATAATCCCCTCGTCCATCTTTTCATTTGCCTGGTGAAGAAATACTTTTTTTAAAGATCCGATGGGCACACCCGCTTTGTCGATACAATCTTTCATAGCAACGGGTACATACTTCATAGCATACTCATATACTTTTCGCCCCTTCATTTTTATATAACGTATGCGTGGATCACTTTCGGGGTAATTTGATTTGCCCAGGTTGATATAATCTACTTCTTCTAAACAATGAGCCTGCACTGCAGTTGACAATAAGCCGCTTTCTGTACCTGTTTGATATTCTAACACACAGGCGCCAGCTCCATCAGAAAAGATCATGCTATCCCTGTCATAATTGTCCAGCACCCTCGATAAAGCTTCAGTGCCTATTACCAGGCATTTTTTTGCCATGCCGGCCTTAAAGAATGCATCTGCCTGTATGAGACCCTGCACCCATCCCGGGCAACCAAATAAAATATCGTAAGGCACACAAGCAGGATTTTTAATGCCGAGTGCATGTTTTATCCTGGAAGCAAGTGAAGGGACAGCATCGGTTTGGATAGTGTGTTTTATTACGTTTCCAAAATTATGAGCAACGATTATCTGGTCAATGGTTTCAGGATCGCAGTTGGCATCTTCCAATGCTATTTTTGCAGCAATCGCCCCCATGTCGCTGGCATTGAGATCAGAAGATGCATACCTTCTTTCTGCGATACCGCTGATGTGTTCAAACTTCTTTACTACTTCCTGGGGATCAGTGTCGATTCGTGTATTGTCCTCTGCATGAAAATTATGAACTGT
>CBFGLL010000126.1:0-6895 GCA_965649585.1 uncultured Chitinophagaceae bacterium
AAGGATTAGCTGCCTTCGAAAAAAGAGGTATCACCGACGAAGACATTGAAAAATTTATAAGCCAGTATGAAAGCAGGACCATCAATGGACTTGCCAGTGTGTCGGGCAAAACCAGCCAGCTGGCGGCATTCCAAACTTTCCAGGGCAATCCCAATATGATCGGAAAACAACTGGCGGCATACAGGGCGGTAACAAAAGAAGATGTGATGCGGGTGTATAACCAGTACATCAAGGGCAAAAACAGGCTGGTGGTAAGTGCGTTGCCAAAAGGAAAAGAAGACATGAGAGCAGCTGCCGACAATTATACTATCGACCAAAGCCATTATAAAAAGCCAGACTATGGATATGCTGGTTTGAAATATGTAAAAGCCAAAGATAATTTTGATCGCAAAAAAATGCCTGGCGCCGGCGCCAACCCGGTAGTGAATGTTCCGGCTTACTGGACCTCAACAATGGCCAACAAGATCAAAGTGATCGGCACCAAAAACAGTGAGATCCCAACCGCTACCATCAGTATCTACTTAAAAGGAGGAAAACTGATGGATGGTGCTGATCTTAATAAAGCAGGGTTATCTTCTTTATTTGCAGCCATGATGAATGAAGACACAAAAAAATACAGCAGCGAAGAAATTGGAATGGAACTCGATAAACTTGGCAGCAGCATCAACGTGAGTTCTTCCACCGATGCAATTGTGTTTACCGTGCAATCGCTTACCAAGAACCTCGACAAAACGCTGGCCTTGTTGCAGGAGCGCATGTTTAACCCGCAGTTCAATGAAGACGACCTTCAAAGAATTAAAAAACAAAGAACAGAAGCCATCAACAATGCAAAAACTTCTGCTGCCAGCGTGGCAACCAATGTTTTCAATGTGCTGAACTATGGCAAGGACCATGTTTTTGGTGTGCCAGATAATGGAACAGTAGCCACTTTGAATAATATCAGCCTTGCGGATATACAGAACTACTACAACAATAACATTGGTGCAGATGAAGGGGTAGTAGTGATAGTAGGTGATGTTGAAGAAAAAACCGTGTTGCCAAAAATCAGTTTCTTAAACCAGTTAAAGGAAAAAGGTATCAGTTATCCAACAAGGCTGGCACCGGGTTCCCCTGCAAAAACAACCATCTATATTGTTGATATTCCCAATGCTGCACAAACAGAGTTCAGGGTGGGTGGCCTTACTGACCTGAAGTATGATGCAACCGGTGAATACTACAGGGCAACCCTGATGAATTACAACCTTGGTGATGGATTCAGCAGCCGTTTGAACATTAACCTTCGGGAAGACAAGGGTTGGACCTATGGTGCCCGCAGTAATTTTTCGGGTAACAAATACACCGGGGCCTGGGCATTTAGCAGCGGTATTCGTGCCAATGCCACCGACAGTGCTTTAAAAGAAGTGTTGAGGGAAATAAACAATTACAGGGAGAGCGGTGTAACCCAGGATGAGATCAATTTTATGCGTAGTTCCAAAGGCCAGGCAGATGCCAGGAATTATGAAACCGGCAATCAAAAAGCTGCGTTTTTGGGAAGGATCATTGAATATGACCTGCAACCGGATTTTGTAAAAAAGCAGATCGCTATTTTGAATTCCATTTCAAAAGATGAGATCGACCAGTTGGCGAAAAAATACCTTACCACCGACAAAATGAATATCCTGCTGGTGGGTGATAAAAAAACGATTCTTCCGGGTGTACAAAATATGGGTTATGAAATAGTGGAGTTGAATTCTGAAGGAGGCAAATTATAGTTTATACACTTTATAAAACAACAAAGCGGCCTTTTTGGGCCGCTTTTTTTATTTATCGAAGCTTACAATATTTTCTTCTTCCAGGCGCATTCGGTAGGCGTTCATAGCCGTTTTACCGAGCTTTTTTAAGAGGCGGTAGTTTACCACGAGGCCAACGGCTGCGCCAATCACAGGAATCAGTTGTGCCATTTTTGCCAGATCAATATAGTCCCTGTATTCCTGTTGAAAATTGCGCCAGTCAAACTGGTTGATGTCGTCGGGTAGGGCCGCTTCTTTTTCTTTCCAGTTTTGCATTTGTTTATAAACTGCCTGTGTATGCTGCTGGCTGCTGAAAGCCAGTTGAAAAATGTGGAGCAGGTACACTCTTTCTTTGTACAAAGAAGTGTCGAAGCCATACTGACGGGCGATATCAAACAACATTTTCATTTTGATCCCGATCAATAAAGGAAAGTCGGCAAAGGCTAATAACAGTCCACCTGCACCTGTAATACCTCCTTCGGCCGCAGCGGTTTTTTTGTAGGTTTCAATTTTTTCGAGGATCACCGCTTCCGTTAGTTCAAGGCTTTTGATTTGTTCGGGTTTGCCGGTGGTGAGGTTTGCCCCAAATAAAACTGCCCTCGTCATTTGTTTAATGGCTGCCGTAATGGCCTCATGTACTTTTTCCGGGATAATACTGTTGAGTTTTACCTGTATCTTTTTTGCCATATTATTGAAAAAAGAGGGGTCTTTTTGCTGCTCCCGTTGCCAGCGCCTGAGTTCGTTCCTCACTTTTTGCTTGTAGAAATGGTCAGTGGTTCCTGTATGCATGCGGCGTAATTTATAAGATGTGTATCGTTCGTTGTAAACGTCAATACGGATGCCATATATTAAAATCCTGATTCTATGCCTTTTGTTGCAATTTTTTCACTACTTTTGCACCCGATTATAAAAGAAAAATAAAACACAGGTTTTAAAAAACACACAATGTCGCATTTAACAACAGAAAAAAAGGCAAACATTTTTGCAACTTTCGGTGGTAAAGCCACTAATACCGGTTCTATTGAGGGCCAGGTAGCGCTTTTGACAGAGCGCATCAATCACATTTCTAATCACCTGAAAACCAACAAAAAAGATTTCTCTTCTCAAAGAGGTCTGATGATGATGGTAGGTCAGCGTAAGCGTTTATTAACTTACCTGAGCAAGCATGATCTTACAGGTTACAGGGCATTGATCGAGAAATTAGGTCTCCGCAAATAATAACTTATTAATATGTAAACAGAATTATTCCCAACTGTTGTAATATACCGTTGGGAATTATTCGTTATACATGATTGCTTAAAGAGGCCGTTTTGAAAGGTCTCATAAATATTTTCACATGTCATTTTTACAACCAAAATCAACTTCATTTGATATAGGTGGTGGCCGTATTGTTACCATCGAAACAGGCAAACTGGCCCGCCAGGCAGATGGCGCTGTTACCGTGCGCCAGGGCAATTGTATCATTCTTGCAACCGTTGTTGCCAATAAAGAGCCTAAAGAAGGTCAGTCATTTTTTCCTTTGAGTGTTGACTACCAGGAAAAATTTGCTTCTGCCGGACGTGTACCGGGTTCATTCTTTAAAAGAGAAGCCAGGTTAAACGATTATGAAGTATTGACTTCACGATTGATAGATCGTGCGCTGCGTCCTTTGTTCCCCGAAGATTATTTCTGCGATGTGCAGGTATTGGTTTCCCTGGTATCGTCGGATGATGAAATTATGCCCGATTCGCTTGCATGCCTTGCAGCTTCGGCGGCATTAGCGGTTTCTGATATTCCCATCCAGGAAATTATTTCTGAAGTGCGTATTGCACGTAAAGATGGTGAGATCATCATTAACCCTACCCGTAGCCAGCTGAAGGATGCTGACTTTGAATTCATCATTGCTGCCACTGATAAAAATATCATGATGGTAGAAGGTGAAGCAAAAGAATGCCAGGAAGAAGACCTCATCAAAGCCATTGAAGTGGCGCATGAAGCCATTAAGATCCAGATAAAAGGACAGGAAGAGTTAAGGGCAGCGGTAGGTTCTCCTGCAAAAAGAGAATATACGAAACCATACCGCAATGAAGAGTTGAATGAAAAGATCAAAGCTTTTGCGAAAGATAAAATGTATGCTATTGCTGCTGCAGCTTCCGGCAAGCATGAAAGAAGTGATGCTTTTAAAGCATTGCACGAAGAGGTAGTAACTTACCTGGGTGAAGAATTACCAGATGAAGACAAAAAACTGATCGGATTTTATACAGGTGAGTTGCAATACTACGTGGTGAGAGATATGATCTTAAATGATCGCCGTCGCCTCGATGGTCGTGGTACAGAAGATGTACGTCAGCTGGAAATGGAAACAGATATTCTTCCTTCTCCTCACGGATCAGCTTTGTTTACCAGGGGTGAAACACAATCGCTCACAACCGTTACATTGGGAACTCCGTTAGACGAATTGCTGATTGAAAGCGCCCATAGCAGCGAATATTCAAAATTCATCCTGCATTATAATTTCCCTCCATTTTCTACCGGCGAAGTAAAAATGATGCGGGGTGTAGGCAGGAGAGAGGTTGGTCATGGTAACCTTGCCATGCGTTCATTAAAACAAATGATGCCGGGTTCAGAATATCCTTACACTGTACGTGTGGTGAGTGATATTTTGGAAAGTAATGGTTCATCGAGTATGGCTACCGTGTGTGCGGGTTCACTGGCTTTGATGGATGCCGGTGTGCCATTGAAAAAACACGTGAGTGGTGTGGCGATGGGTCTTATTAAAAAAGAAGATCAATATGCAATTTTAACCGACATCCTGGGTGATGAAGATCATTTGGGTGATATGGACTTTAAAGTAACCGGTACCCGTGATGGTATTTGCGGTGTGCAGATGGATATTAAAGTGGATGGTTTGAGTATGGACATCATGCGTGCAGCGCTGGCGCAGGCCCGTAATGGTCGTTTGTATATACTGGATGCCATGCATGCTTGTGTTAGCAACGCCAGGGAAGATGTGAAACCACATGCTCCACGCATGGTGAAGATCACGATCGATAAAGAATTCATTGGTGCTGTGATTGGGCCAGGTGGTAAAGTGATACAGGAAATTCAAAGAGAAACAGGAACTACTATCAATATTGAAGAGGTAGACAATGCAGGTCATGTAAGTATCTTCTCCAAAGAAAAAGCAGGATTGGATAAAGCATTGGCCTGGGTGAAAGGATTGGTAGCTGCTCCTGAAATAGGTGAAGTGTACGAAGGAACTGTAAAGAGCATTAAAGAGTTTGGTGCTTTCGTAGAGTTCTTACCTAAGAAAGAAGGATTGTTACATATCAGCGAAATAAGCTGGAAGCGACTGGAAACCATGCAAGGTGTGTTTAAAGAAGGCGATAAAGTAAAAGTGAAATTGCTGGATGTGGATCCAAAAACAGGCAAATTTAAACTGAGCCGCAAAGTATTGATGCCTAAGCCTGAAGCGCCACAAAGGCCGCAGCAGGATGCGCAATAATTTGTGAGCACAACAATGAAGAAATACAAACTGCCCCTCGTGGGCAGTTTTAATTTACAGCAAGATGAAGCAATATATTGTAGTAAGTTTTGAAGCGCCGGCTGAGCAAAGAGAGATCATTGCTGCGCTGTTGCTCGATCTCGGATTTGCCGGTACTGTGGAGCAGGGTGAAAAGATAACGGGAAGTGTGGCAGAGGAAAATTTTGACCATACCGCAGTGGAAGAAATTTTCAACAGGTTTGATGTTTCTTTTTTTACGGAATTAGTGGAAGAGCAAAACTGGAATGCGACCTGGGAAAAAAGTTTTGAACCCGTAGCGGTAGAAAATTTTGCCATCATCCGTGCAGGATTTCATCCGCCCGTGGCTGGCTTCGAGCATGAGATCATCATTACGCCAAAAATGAGTTTTGGTACGGGGCATCATGCCACTACTTTTTTAATGATACAGCAGATGCGCTCCATTGACTTTAAGGACAAACATGTAATCGACTTCGGTACAGGAACAGCAGTGTTGGCCATACTCGCAGAAAAGCTGGGCGCCAGCCGCATACTGGCCACCGATAATGATGAATGGAGTATCAACAACAGTATTGAAAACATCCAAACCAATTACTGTACAAAGATTGAAACCCTGCTGGAGCAAGGGTTCCCGGCGGGGGAGAAGGCAGATATGATTCTTGCAAACATCAACCTGAATGTAATTTTAGAAAACCTGCCGCAAATAAAACAGTCGCTCAACAAAGGGGGAAAAGTGTTATTTAGCGGCTTGTTAACAAGCGATGAAAACCAGGTAAGTGCAGCCTTGCAAACACATGGTTTTCATATACAGCAGGTAGCAGAAAAAAATGGATGGATCTGCCTGTTGACATCATATTAGTGATAAACTCTATCTTAATTTAACGTTAAGCCATCGCCATTTTTTCCTTATTTTTGTAGTCAACTCTCAACTAAAGAAATCGTAATGAAGGAATTGCTCCTAATATCCTGTGCATACCTTCTTGGTTCAATACCGAGTGCACTCATCATTAGCAAAGCTTATTTTGGAATTGATATTCGTGACTATGGCAGCGGCAATATGGGCGCTACCAATACATTCAGAACCCTTGGTTCAAAATATGGCGCCATAGTAATGGCCATGGACATTTTAAAGGGTGTGATCGCATCTTCTTTGTACGAACTTTTACCTTACTACAGCGATAATGAACTGGCCCGCACCAACCTCATCATTGGTTTAGGAATGGCTGCCGTGCTGGGTCACCTGTTCCCGATCTTTGCCAACTTTAAAGGCGGTAAAGGTGTGGCTACTTTATTTGGAATGGTGCTGGCTTTGCAACCCGTGGTGGCGCTTGCCTGCGTAGGTGTTTTCCTGCTGGTATTATTTTTAACCCGTTACGTATCGCTGAGTTCTATTTTAGCGGCCATCATGTTACCTATCTGCGTGTTGTGGATATGGAATGAACATGAGGTAACCTACCGTATATTTACATTGCTGGTAGCAGGTTTAGTGGTATTTACACATCAAAAAAATATCGGTCGTTTATTGAGGGGTGTGGAGAGCAGGATGCCAATTTTAAAGCATCGTGACCGTCGCAAAGCCCGCCGGCGAGGTGAGGAAGAATAATTTTAAGATTTTACTTTTTGC
>CBFGLL010000127.1:0-6861 GCA_965649585.1 uncultured Chitinophagaceae bacterium
CACAAAGGGGCACAAAGAAAAGGCAGAACACGGACCTGCTTACCAGCCTTTAGTATGAGGCTACATTTGTTTAGCTCGGTGCGACAACCATCTTTTGTTACACTGAGCCTGTCGAATGTGCGACAACTACGAATGCTTAAAAGTAGTTGGTTTTGCACTTTACAGTAAGAATGATTTTTGAATAAAAAATATCCAATTAAATTTCCGGTCACCCCTACCTACTTCGACAGGCTCAGCCTGACATTTATTTTGTCGAATGTGTTACAGCAACGGATGATTTTTGGCAAAGAATATTCCAGGTTTTTGTCGGGAGCCTGCGTTTAGTAAAAGGCTTCATTTGTTTAACTCGAAGCGACAACCATCTTTGTCAAACTGAGCTTGTAGAATGTGTTACAGAAACGGATGCCCTTTTTTGAAAACTACTGAAAGGAATTATTTAGTCAACCCGGCCGACTTCGACAGGCTCAGCCTGACATTTGTTTTGTCAAATGTGTTACAGCAGTAGGCAGGTCCGTGTTTACTTTCCCCTGTGCACTCGGTGGTAAAACCTTGCAACCTTGAAAATTTACAAAGCCTTCTTTTGGCGAACTGCATTTCACCGGGATCATAGAAGAGGATCTTGAATCTGTTTGGGAGAAAGAATAAATTTTCCCCTCAAATCAGCTTTATAAAAATACGAACGCTGCAAACCAGGCTCCCTGCATTGTAAAACCCGTTAATAAAATTGCAAAATAAATTGAGCAGCCCTGTTCTTGACTTTTATCAAGTAAACATCTTGCGGTAAAGCATTGCCCCGGCAATATGTGTGGGGTAATTTTGTTGTTCAACAAAACACAATATCATCATGATACAAAAGAAAAAATTATGGCACCCCAATTTCGTATTGGGGCTATTGAGTTATTTGCTATTGTTTATTACTGCCATGTTATTCGGAACTGGCGATGCAATGGCGAACGGGCTCGCCATTGCCACTTTAGTAGTGGCCGGCGTACACTGGCTATGGGGAATGCGGGATGCACTCACCGATCGTACCCTGAAACACAAAGAGGCTGACAACTATTTTTGGTTTAGCTTGATTCTACTCATTCCGCCCCTGGCTGCAATGATGTATTACATGCTGCACGATAAAAGGGTGAGCTTTTAAAAAAACGATGAAACCTGGTAGCCGTTTTTCTCCTCCCCTGCAGGGTCGCTATTTCAATTTTAATAACCGGGCATTGATAGCTACTATCACGGTGCTCAAACTCATGAGCACCGCTCCCATGGCGGGGCTCAGCATAAAGTGGGGATAGAGCACACCTGCTGCCAATGGAATGGCAATAACATTATAGCCTACTGCCCAGCCGAGGTTCTGCAACATTTTGTTGTAGGTTTTTTTTCCAAAATCAATCATTTGCACCACATCCTTGGGATCACTGTTTACAAGGATGATGTCGGCAGTTTCTGCAGCTACATCGGTTCCGCTGCCTACTGCGATGCCTACATCAGCCTGCGCCAATGCAGGCGCATCATTCACGCCATCACCCGTCATGGCTACCACTTCGCCCTTTTGTTGAAAGGCCGCTACCTTCTCCTGCTTTTGATGCGGCAACACATTAGCAAGCCAGCCATCCATGCCCAATTTGCCGGCAACAGCCGCTGCAATTTTTTCATTGTCGCCGGTAAGTAAAAATGACTTGATGTTCATCTCTTTTAACCGGGCTATCGCTTCGGCAGCATTGTCTCTTATGGTATCTGCCAGGCTGATGATGCCCACAGGTTCGCCATCAATCAACAGGAAGTTTACCGTTTCGCTGTCCTGGTTTATTGCAGCGGGGATTTGCGGCAATGGAATATTTTCTGCAGCAAAATAATTAGGGCCGGCAGCTACTATTTTTTTACCATTGCTGGTACCCATCACGCCCATACCCTGCATGTATTTAAAATCGGAAGATGGCCATAACTCCAGCTTATTTTCTGCCAGCTTTTTTAATACACCCTTTGCAATATAATGTTCCGAGTGCTGCTGTATGGCTGCCGCATATTGCAGTATCGCATCATCATTGTATTTGTTTGAAATACTGCGCACGCTTTGCACTTCGTGGGAACCCTTAGTGAGGGTGCCGGTTTTATCGAAGATAACCGTGCTGAGTTTCCTGGCGTTTTCAAAAGCGGTTCGGTTCCTGATCAATAAACCATGCGTGGCGGCTGCGGTAGTAGATATGGCTACCACCAGTGGAATAGCCACTCCCAACGCATGTGGACAGGACGTAACCATCACAGTCACCATTCGTTCAAGTGCAAATGCAAGATCGTGCTGTGTGTACCAGGTGATAAATGTAATAACACCCACTACGATAGAAATGATCGTTAACCATTTTGCAACCCTGTCTGCCAGGTGCTGTGTTTTAGATTTGGCCCCCTGCGCAGACTGCACCAGTGTGATCACTTTGTTTAGATAACTGTCTTTGCCCGTGCCCGTCACTTTTATTTTAAGGGCACCATCACCATTGATAGAACCTGCAATCACCGTTGTATCTTTTTCTTTTTTCACCGGTCGGCTTTCCCCGGTGAGCATACTTTCATTTACAAAGGAACTGCCTTCCACCACATCGCCATCTGCAGGTATTTTTTCTCCAGGTTTAATAACAGCGATGTCTTCTTTTTTTAAATCACGGATATCGATATCAGATACGAGGCCATCACGTTCCACATGCACATCCGTTGGTAATAATGCTACCAGCGATTGCAGGGCATTGGAGGCGGCCATGGCCGACCGCATTTCCAGCCAGTGGCCCAGCAGCATAATATCAATTAATGTAGCCAGCTCCCAAAAAAAATCCATGCCCGGCAGGCCAAACTGCACTGCCACACTATACACATAGGCTACCGTGATGGCCAATGCCACCAAGGTCATCATACCAATGGCGTTGTGTTTTATTTCTGCCAGCATGCCTTTAAGAAAGGGCATGCCGCCGTAAAAATAAATGAAGGTTCCAAGTGCGAGCAATACATACCGGTCGCCTGCAAACCTTATCTGGAACCCAAACCATTGCTGTATCATGTGCGAGAGTAGCAACAATGGCACCGTTACCGCCAGGCAAATCCAGAAACGCCTGAGAAAATCGTGGGTGTGGTGCCCGGCATGTTTGTCGTGGCCCGAATGTTCCTCTCCAATTTGTGTTGAATGGGTAGTATGTGATGCATGGTCCTGTACAGGCTTTTTCAAATGCCCCTGGTGTTGGCTGTGATCGTGCTGATGCTGTTCATGCTGACTAGAGTGATCCATAAAATGCATTTTAATATTTGAAACCCAGGTTACAATGACGCACACAAAACATTCCTCAACTTCCTTCACTGTATCCCCGGTACTTAAATATTTTTTAAAATAAACTCCACCCTTTCTTCCGGGGGAAGCACCGGCACAAACTGGATAGGAAAATTTAAAGACCGATAAACCTCTATCAATAGTTCATGTATTTTTTCCTGTGCGGCTTCGTCTTCAGTGCGTGCATCATCCTTTACAAATGGAAGACGATCGAGGATGAAAATTTTTTTATACTGGAAAAGCGGCCACACATCCTCCAGGCTTTCACGCTCCGGGATGTTTAAAAACCGGTAGTAGGCCAGCCCGTCGGGAATTGCACGATCCAAAAAAACCATCTCGGTGGGAACAAGTGATTTTTCCTGCGCCACCTGCATCTGCAATACGCTCAACTGGAATTTTTCCTGGTTGGCTTTTACTTCCGCTACCGTTCTTCCATGCTGTGTGCGCTGTGTGTCGATATAATGCCTGGCATGTTCAATAGTAGTTTTATAACCCTTTTGAGAAAGCAGGTTGATCATGGTTGTTTTGCCGGTACTTGGTCCCCCTGTTAATACATACCAGTTGGTTATGATTCTTTCACCGGGTTTCACCAGGTTTAAAATTGATTCCAGTTCCTCCATGAATATATTTTATTTAGTGCGGCATAATGCTGCGGCATCTTCGAGTACCTGCTCCTGCCTTATTTTATCAATTCTTATTTGTTCTAACAGCAGGGGTTGCTGCTGCAGGTCCTGGCAAAGCACAATTCCTTTTTCCAGCAGCTGTGTTTTTTCAGCCCTCGTTAAACTGCTAAGCGCAGTGATCGGGTGAAGGCCGGCTTTGTCAATCCTTTCTTTAAGCCCATCCTGGTATGGGTAGTCCCAACTCACCAGCAAGAGGCCAACGCAGTTGCCATATTGAAGCGCATCTGATGTAAAACGGGTATTGGTAAAAAGCCCACCATGATGTGTGATATTTTTACCCGCACTGCTATCCCCCTGTTTTTTTACATCGAGGAACCTGGATTGAATGTACAGCGGCACTTTCACGTCGCAAAAACGCCCATGGTCGCTGTGAAATTTACATTCAATGATATAATGAATGTTATCTTTTATTGCTACCACATCCACTTCGTGAGCAACACAATGGCCCTCTATTTTTACGCCAACGGATGTTTTAAAACCATCGTATTCCATTAGTTTGCCCACCAGTTTTTCAAAAGGAAAACCGGTGGGACCTAATTCCATCAGGGCTTTTTTGAGATTATATTTTGATGCACTCACCCTCGACCTGCTTTTCAGCATTTTAAAAGCGACCTGGTAAATCTGCTTGGTTGTTATTCCATCGTAAATGGTACCTACCACTTTCTGCACAACATCCTGCACATCTTTTTCTCCTGCCCCCGATTTACGAAGGGAACTCATTAGCTTGTTTACATCAAAAGCTTCGAGTTTGCCTGAATACTTTTTTATTCTTACTGGTTGATTCATCCCTGCTGTTTATGACGCACTTCGCCTTTGGGCTTTGATAATGAAGGATTCCCTTATTTAATAGAATCTTTAATTTCACCGCAGGTCATCATTTTTTCTCCGAAATAAGGATTGCGGATCTCCCTGCTATTGCTGATCCATGATGCACCTTTATCATTAAAAGCCATGGGACAATAAGCAATGTATAATTCACCGCTCGCAAGTCCTTCTTTTTTTATGAGCGTTGTCATTTGGTTGCTGAGGGTTTCATATGCAGTTCTTTGCGCTTCGATGTCTGCAGCTGTTGTAATTTTTGCTGCGTCAGCTGCTATGCCTGATGCGCCATCAACTTCTTTAGCGCCGGCTTCAATGGCATTGGCGGCCAGTTTTGCTTCTGCAACATCTGCATTGGTGAGTGCTGTGGTTAAATGAATATAATGCTGGTACACGGCATTGAGTTTATCGTTTTTTAGCACGGCTTTGGTACTTGCGGCAGGGGCTGTTTGTTCTGTACCCGCATGTGCATGTTCATCGGTTTTTGTTTCTACCTTTTTTTCGGATTCCGTATTACCGCCACATGAAATAAGGAAGATAGTTGCTGCGAAAGCCGTTGCTGTTTTCAATAAATGTTGCATGTTTTTTTTATTTTTTAAAAGTTATACAATGAATATGAATTAATGATGTGCTGCTACAGGGTTTTTGCCTTTTTTCAAAACAAATTCGCTGTAGAGCAGGTAAGCGCCGGAAGTTACCAGCACATCCCCTTCTTTTACACCGCTGGTAATTTCTATGCGGTTAAAATTTTCTGCGCCGGTTTCTACTTTCCTTGCTACAAATTTTCCTGCGGCTGTTTGTACCCACACGTGGGCACCCCTGCCATCGTGAATTACGGCATCAACGGGTAGCGGGATAGGATCAGAACTATTTACCACCGGCAATTCCACCAGGGCCTGCATTCCTGCTTTTAACCTGTTGCCCGGGTTGGTTATGCTTCCCCTGGCACTCAGCAACTGTCTGCCGGGTTGTAATGCAGGTGCAATGAGATCGATGCGCATTTTTTGCGGCTGCAATTCAAAACCGGGAATACTCACCTGCACGATATCGCCCACATTCACAAGATTTGCTTCTGCGGGGTAGAGGTCGGCTTCCACCCAAATGGTATTATAAGCTTCAAGACTCAAAATAGGAGACCCTTCACCTACATACTGGCCTTCTGCAATAAACAATTCAGAAACTACGCCAGATTTTGGAGCGGCAAAGGTTACAAAGGGACTGGTTTGTTTATTGTTGATGAGTTGCTGTACCTGTGCTTCTGTTTGGCTGTACAATAATAATTTTTGTTTGGCGGCAGCTGCGAGTTGTTCAAATTTTTTATCACCCGGAAACTGTCTGGCCTGTGCGATAGTTACCAGGAATTCCTGCTGCAATGCGGCCAGCTGTTCGGAGTAAATTTTATACAGGGGCTGGCCTTTACGCACCGTTTCGCCGGTTTGTTTTACATACAAGCCTTCTATTCTTCCTGCCACACGGCTGCTGATAAATTCCGTTTGAGAGGGATCTACTACCAGCCTTGCATTTAATTGTTGATAAGAAGAGAAGGCGCCTCTCTTCGCCGTATCGGTTGTTACATTTGCCAATGCCTGTTGTGCAGGGCCCAGGTGTAGTTCATCAGATACATTACTTTTATCGAAAGGAACCAGGTCCATTCCACAGATGGGACAGGTCCCTGGCTTTTCGCTTACAATCTGCGGATGCATGGGGCAGGTGAAGGTTTGGGTATGCGTGGCTTCATCATGCTTTTCAGCATCGCCTTCATTGCAGGAGGGGAAGCCCGTGAGTGCCGTAGCCGCCAGCAATAACAGCACAAATATTTTTAGTATTTTTTTCATTGTTGATCGTTTGATTGAAGGCGTATAAAACTTTCGCTGTCTACCAGGAAGCTGGCATTTTTTGCGAGCTCCCAGTCGCCGATAAGGTCTGGTATCTCCACCATACCATTTACAGTAATTCCCGTTTTTACTTCTTTGGGAATAAACACCCCGTTTTCTTTTTTAAACACAATGGCTTTTGTTCCCAGTTGCAGCAGCGCTTCCTGCGGTAACCAGT
>CBFGLL010000128.1:0-6847 GCA_965649585.1 uncultured Chitinophagaceae bacterium
AGTTGCTTATTTAATTACTACCAGCGACTGGCGAATCACCTGTTGCTGGTCATTCAGCATTATAAAATACCTCCCTGCAGAAAGACCCGACACATTGATATCAATTGAGTAAACTCCTTTGTTAGCCGAAAAAGTTTTTACTACCCGGCCGGCAACGTCCACTACTCTTAGTTGTGTATTGTTTTTTAAAGCCTGTGTTAAACTGATCTTTACCGGCCCTGCAGAAGGATTGGGATACACAATTGCATTTGAAATATTATTATTCAGCCTTACCGCTTCTACGGGGCTATAACTAAAGCTTCCGTCCATATCTACCAATTTGAGCCTGTAATAAGCCATTGGGCCCGAAGGCAACTGGGCATCTATAAAATGATAATTGCCAAGGTTATTGCCATCAACAGAACTAATTGTATAAAAACCGGTGCCGTCCACACTTCTTTCAATTTCAAATCGGCGGAAATTAGTTTCGAAAGTGGCGTACCATTTCAACAGTACATTATTGTTTTGTTTCTGCGCTGTAAAATCAACAATCGTTACAGGCAACGCAAGCCCGGTGCATTGCCATATCATAGCTGCATATTCGGGATGATCAACAAAAGGGTTACGGTTGTTTTGACCACTCTGGTAATACACCGCATTATTCCTGTCGATTTCTTTCTGACTAACAGGGTCTGCCTGGTGCCAACTGAACAATGTTTGCAGGTACCAGTTATCAAATATCTGCAGTCTTCGCCTGGCGGCATCAAAACCATTTTCCCCGGAGGCAAGCATTGCCACAGCTGCTTCGGCATTTCCAGCCCAGTTCTGGCTGATGATCTGATCTTCGTAGCGGGTAGCCATGTACAATTGAATACGGGCAAAATCTCCCTTGAATGCTGCATTGGGTTCAAACACAATGCCGGTGTATCCAAAATTGTTGCCCGTTCCTTTTTTACTCTGGTTATCGATTGAAGTAAATGTGGCATTGTTTACATTTCCAAATGGATAGTTACTTCTTTGCCCGTTTACCCAGCCATCTGTTGGCACCACATGAAAAATATCGTTGTGCATTGGGGCGGCATCATTGAACCAACTCTTAGGCATGCTGTGTTCCCTGTTGTAACAGTCTCCTTCGCTGTTGTAATTACCGCACTGGTCGGCCGCATACACAAAGTTGTAGGTTTCTGGCACAGCAGGATTATTATCATCTGTGTACATATCCCAGATATAATTGGGTGCCTGTGCTTTTCTGTCGGTGTATTGGTATGCTACCCACAAACCATCATAACCAATGTTTACGGCTGATGTGCTGGTAATATTTTTCAACGTAGTTTTTAAAGGCTGACAACTGAGCCCCCTTGTCGCATTATAATATCCGGAAGGAATTCCTGTGGAAGCATTCGTCGTGCTGCTGCTGCCGCTAAGCGCCGTTGTATTATAAAATGGCGCCCCTGTGCATTCAATTGCAGCTGCAAAAACAAACAGGTAATAGGTGGTGCCGGTTGTTAGTCCCGTTGCTGTAAAATTGAGTGCAGCATTAAAACTCACGATGGTGCCGGATCCAAAAACCTGCCCGGCTGTGTAAGTGGTACCATTCACGGGTGTAGCCCCCAGAACGGGCGAAGTGCTGATAGCTACCAGGTACCTGTTGGCATTTGTTGCCGCTGTAAAAGTTCCGCTGATAAAATTGTTTGCAGCAGTAAGGCTGAGAGACACAGGCATCGAAGGCGAAACACATCCAGGCAATGCCAACGTATTGAAAGAAGCAGTAAGCGGGCTGTTGTTAAAATAATTTGGTCCCCCGGTGCAGTCTTCGTTATTGGAAGAAAAAATAAAATAATAATAAAGCGTAGAAGGGTTAAGATTGATATCGGTAAAACTGGTACCACTAAAATTTCCCACTACTGTTCCGCCGCCGAGCGAACTGCCCGCAGCATAACCGGTTCCATCTACAGGGTCTGCACCCAGGGTGGCGTTGGTACTTCTCACCACCAGGTATTCATCCACTGCCGGTGAAGCTGCTGTAAAGTTGCCGGTGATGGTGGTTGGAGTGCTGCTCAACAAAAGTGCAGAGGGTTGGGTAAGAGGTTCTAAACAGGCGGGGTTTGCACTTGCTGGCGTCCAGGTAACATCATCTATCGAAATTCTTAGTCCCACAGTTACCTGTCGTATTTCAAGGCTAAAACTTCCCGTAACTGATAAACCGGTAAAAGTTGAAGTGGCTGCCGTTGTGGTGGGATTGGCGGTGCCAATCAACACATTGTTGACATATACTTCCAGAACAGATCCGCTTCCTGTAAACTGCTGTTTATGTGTAAAACTTAGTGAAAGAATCCCATCTGGAATTGCTGCCGCTGATAGTGACCCATTTCTTATGGTAATGGCACGTCCATTAATGGTTTGATCTGTACGTGCATCCGTAGCCGTCCAGGAAATAGCATTATCACCTACCCAATTCCTGGTGCTGTAACTACCGTCGTTTGCCGGCATGTTGGTAAACGTTTCAGTAAGCTGGGCGAAAAGTGAAAATGAAAAAAAAGAAAAGATGAGAACTAAGGTAAATTTTTGGAACATGTGATGGATATTATAATTAGCCCCGAAAAAAGGATTGTAAATTTATGCTTTACGTTACTGTTGTTGCGGTTATTTTATCAACAACAAAGCCCATCAATTATGTATTGACGGGCTTTAATATTTTTAGACAGAAATATTAAAAAAAATTACTTAGCTAAAGCATTAATCCTTTTAGCCAGTTTGCTCTTTAAATTAGCAGCTTTATTTTTGTGGATAGTACCACGCTTTGCCAACTTATCGATCATTGAAGCTACCAATGGTAATTTTTCAGATGCTGCGCTTTGATCGTTCACGGCTTTGATATCACGGATAGCGTTACGGGTTGTTTTACCATAATAACGGTTACGCTCGTTACGCTTTGCACTCTGACGCACATCTTTTTTGGTTGCTGAATGGTTTGCCATCTATTTTTAATTTTTGGGCTGCAAAGATAGGGATTTCTTTTTACCGGGCAAGCACTGTAGAAATTTTTCCTGATTTTAACCGCAGCCTGTTCAAAAGTTGTTTTAGAAAGAAAAAAAATAAGGTGCGCTTCAAAATTTCTGCAAAACAGCTCTTTCAAACACCCTTTCAGATTACAATCTATTGCTAATCAGTTATTAAGGAATATTAAGGTCATCATGTTCTCGCATCTATCCTGCCGATCCAGCAAAAAAAAGGCCGTTGTTGTACAAATGTTAATAAGTGGCATGGGGTTTGGATTTTTACCCACACTTTAAAGCCTTGAACATGAAGTCATTAATCTCCTGCTGTAAAACCATCGCTGCAATTTTTGTTTTAGCTATTATAATGGCCTCCTGCGATGGATTTGGCGGAAAAAAGATCAAAAGTGACTTCCCTAATACAGACATGTACGATCTCCACAACCCGGTTGTGGTAAACCTGCCCCCTGATCTTGATGAAATTTCAGGTATCGCCTATTATGCTAAAGACACCAGTGTTTTTGCGATCGTAGATGAAGCGGGTATTCTATATAAAATTCCGATCATGCGTCCCGATCAAATTCTGCAGTGGCCTTTTGATGACAACGGCGACTTTGAAGACATCGTATTAAAAGACAGCAGTTTTTATGTGTTGATCAGCAATGGTGATGTGATGAAACTTGATTTTGAGGGTGCTAAAGTCACAGGTAAAAAACTAGATCTCTCCGCTGAAGGAAAAAAAACCAATGAATTTGAAAGCATGTACCTGGCTAGTGATTCATCTACCATCATCATTATGTGCAAAGACTGTAAGGAAGATAAAAAAGAAAAAGTGAGCGAATACAGTTTTGATGCCTCCGATGATTCTGCAGGGCTCTCTCTTTTCAGGGAAATTCAAGTGGCTCCCATTGCAAGGGGCATGGGCGAAACCAAGTTGAATTTAAAAGCTTCCGCCGCCGCAATTAATCCCGTTACCGGGGAACTCTACGTAGTGGCTTCTGTAAACAAGGCACTCATCATTTTGGATAGTGCTGCCAATTTTAAAAAAGCCTATAAACTCGACCCGAAAATTTATAAACAACCGGAAGGAATTGCATTCACGCCAGCCGGTGACCTGATAATTACCAACGAAGTATTCCTGGAGGGTTATGCCAATCTATTGATCATGAAAAATAAAAAGAAGAAATAATGCGAAAGCTCAGCATCCTAATCATCGTATTTTTTTTAGCGGCGGCTAATTGCCTGGCGCAGGATAGTATACAGGCGAGAATTATTATGGTGGGTGATGCCGGCAAACTTACCGACGGTCACCAACCCGTAATATCTGCTATTCAAAAGCACGTGCCGTTCGATAAAAAAACAACTGTGATCTATTTAGGAGACAACCTTTATAAAACGGGTTTGCCGGATAATACACTTCCTACTTATGATATCGCAAAGGCGCCACTTGATTCGCAAATACATATTGCTGGTAAATCAGACGTAAAAGTATACTTCGTACCGGGCAACCACGACTGGGCCAATGGTACTGCAACCGGCCACGAGTCTATATTAAGGGTACAGAGTTATATCGACGTATTGGGAAACAATAATGTAAAAATGCTGCCCAGGGATGGTTGCCCCGGCCCTGAAGAAGTAAAAATTACCGATGATGTAACGATGATCATGATGGATAGCCAGTGGTGGTTGCACGAAGAAGAAAAGCCAGGCATAGAAAGCGACTGTCCTTTTAAAACAGTTCCTGAAGTATTGACTGAACTGGAAGAAATACTGGCAAAAAATTCTAAAAAATTAGTGCTGTTTGCTTTCCACCATCCTTTAAGAAGTTATGGACCGCATGGTGGTTATTTCACACTCAAACAACATATTTTTCCGCTCACAGATCTGCGGCCCAACCTGTTGATACCATTGCCTATCGTCGGTTCCGCATACCCGCTTACCCGTGCCATTTTTGGAACAGCACAAGATCTCAAACATCCGTTGTATCAAAAAATGATTCACGATGTGGAAGAAGTTACCAAGGGCCACCCCAACCTTATTTATATGAGCGGTCATGAACACACGCTGCAATTAATAAAAGACAGCGGGTACTATTATGTGGTGAGTGGAAGTGGCAGCAAAACCAACCGGGTTTCAAAAGCGAAGAATTCTTTGTTTGCCAGCGAACAAACCGGTTTTGCAGTGCTGAACATTTCAAAAAATAAAAACGTAGATATTAAATTTTACGGTGTAAAAGGTGTGGGTGCTCCCGCAGAAGAGCTGTATGCCAGCCACCTGCTCGATTTTTCGAAATTGCCTGAAGAGAAAAAAGACACTTTAAGGCAGGTAGAATATGTGTTTAAAGACAGCGTAGGTATTTCTGCAACCGACCAGTTTAAAAACTGGACGGGTTTCAAAAAGAAAGTGCTGGGCGATAATTATCGTTCTTTATGGAATACGCCAGTGGCTTTCAAAATCTTTAATCTTAAAAAAGAAAAAGGTGGGTTTACCATCGAAAGTATGGGAGGTGGTAAACAAACCAAGTCGCTCAAATTAAAAGATCGCAGGGATAAAGAATGGGCATTGCGCTCCATGGATAAAGATGCCGAAAAAGCGGTACCTGCCAACCTTCGTAATACTATTGCTCAGCAAATAGTACAGGACATGATTTCTGCCAGCCATCCATATGCGCCTTTGGTAGTTCCCACATTGTCAAAGGCAGTGGGAGTGCCTGCTGCGCAACCTGATTATTATTTTGTACCTAATGATCCGGCACTGGGAGTGTACCGCCCCATCTTTGCCAACAAAGTGGCGATGCTCGAATACCGGGATCCTACACCGGATGAAACGGATACAAAAAGCACTTCCAAGGTAATCAACAAAATGCTGGAAGATAACGACCATCATATTGACCAGAAAGCAGTGCTGAGAGCAAGGCTGCTCGATATCATTATTGCAGATTGGGATCGCCATGCAGATCAATGGAAATGGGGTACAACAGATACCGGTAAGGGTAAATTATATTACCCTGTGCCAAGAGACAGGGACCAGGCATTTTTTAAATCAGATGGCCTGTTGATTAAATTTATTTCCCGGCAGCCAAAAATGCGTTTTCTCAAAGGGTTTACAGAAAAAATAAAAGATATCAAGGGCTTCAATTATGTAGCAAGAGATTTTGACAGGTTTTTTATGAACTCTCTTGACAGGGAAACATGGAAGGCTGTGACGGATAGTTTCATTAAAGAATTAGACGACCAGGTAATCGTGCAGGCTGTAGACCAGTTGCCCCAGGAAACCAAAGCAATCGACTCCGCAAGAGTAGTAAATACACTCAAGGCAAGGCGTGACGGTTTGATGGAGGAGTCATTAAAATACCACGCATTTATTTCAAAAACTGTGACGGTGCTGGGCAGTAATGAAAAAGAAAGTTTTTACCTGGAAGATGAAAAAGGTAACCTTAAACTTTCCGTGTATAAAAAGGACGAAAAAACGGATAGCGCATCACTCATGTACAGGCGGGTATTTGATGATAAGGAAACAAGAGAAATACGTTTAT
Organism: uncultured Chitinophagaceae bacterium; assembly: GCA_965649585.1. Lineage (GTDB taxonomy): Bacteria > Bacteroidota > Bacteroidia > Chitinophagales > Chitinophagaceae > Ferruginibacter. The sequence continues at coordinate 6,511 of CBFGLL010000128.1, forward strand.
TCGGTTTTAATGATGATGATAAATTTATAATAGACCCTGCCGTAAATTCAAGGATAAAACTGCGCATCATTGGAGGCAAAGGACTCGATACATTTAACCTCAAAGGAAAGGTTCGCAGCTTTGTGTACGATCTCAAACAGGAAAACAACCAATACCAGCGCCTGAGGAGAACCAATATTGAAAAATCAACAGATGTGGCTGTACTGGATTATAACTACAACGATTTTCAGTATAACGAGTTTAAATTTCCAACAATCGCACTTGGTTTTAATGCTGAGGATTATTTATTGGTAGGGCTGGGGCTGGAATCTACCACGCATGGTTTTAGAAGAGAACC
>CBFGLL010000129.1:0-6824 GCA_965649585.1 uncultured Chitinophagaceae bacterium
GTTGTATTTTGCGGCTACTGGCACCGCCAGCACCATCAGTTCTGACAGGAACGTGCTGCGTATCATAACAAAGGCCAATGTTAATTATACAGGTTACCTTGCTTTACCAGCTCCGGAAACCAGCTATGCAACATTAGCAGAATGGCAGGCAGCTTCTTTGCAGGATGCAAATTCACTGGCATGGGATCCTTCGTTTACAGATGCCGCCACTGGTAACCTGCTGCCTCAAACGGTAGAAATAGATAACCTGGGCGAGCCCGTTGGTATTTTAACGGATATCCTCAATGTTACCAGGAGTGTTTCCACACCAGATGCGGGCGCTTATGAATTTAGCGGAAGCATTGTAGTACCGGTGAACTTGCTAAATATTTTTGCCAGCAAATCGCAAAATGATGTGTTGGTTAACTGGAAAACAGCACAGGAGTTCAACAATTCACGGTTTGAGATTGAACGTTCTGTGGATGGTTCAAACTTTGAATATGCAGGAACGGTTGTAGCTACAAGAGCTCCTAACGGAAGTAATTATATGTTCAGGGATGTAAACGCTGTAAGCAGGGCAACAGGAATGTACATGTATTACCGCCTGAAAATGCTAGACATCGACAACAGGTTTGAATATTCACCCATCGCATTGGTGAAACTCAACAAAGAGCTCCAACTTACCGTTACCCCTTATCCAAATCCATTTACGGATGTAGCGTCGCTACAGGTGAGTGCGGCAGACAATGAAAAGTTGCATATCCAGCTGTTCGACTTACAAGGTCGTATGATTGTAACGCAACAGCAAAATGTACCTGTGGGGGTTTCTGTGATTAAGCTTACTGGTACTCAAAAGTTAATTGCAGGCACTTATGTAGTGAAGGTTTCTACCGGCAAAGAGCTGTTTAACCTCAAGCTGATAAAACAATAAACAACAGAGTGTTTCGATATAAAAAGATCCCCGGGAACACCGAGGATCTTTTTTGTTATAGCAATCTGTTACTCGCAAAAAAAAACCCATCACGTTGGTGAGGGGTTTTGCATGAGGTCAGCAGCTACGATTTACGATGCGATGAAATTTTTCAACCTTTGGAAATCACGTGATTTGTCCGTGAAAAAAAGGCTGTTGAACACCTGCGCAATCGACTTTGCAAACAAAGCAAATGTTAGCTGGTTGGGTTGATGTTTTGTCATAATATTGGATTTGGCTTTTAAGGGACGATAAAATTAGTAATATGTAACTGTCCGTGCAAGAGTGGATTTGCTAAATTTTCCGGATTGGTAATTTCCGCAACCGGCATCGCAAACTCACGCTAACATGCCGGGATTTTTGCGTAAACGACCGATCTTTTTATAATGTTTAATAGGATATACCCCCGGTTGCTGGGTAAGTTTTGCTACAATAGATTTGATGGCGTACATCACCGGGTGCGTGGTTTTGGTTGCTTTCAAATGGTTCATTTTTCAAATGTTTAGTAAATAGGTAACGGTGCCGGCCATAATTTATTGTACAGTTTTGTCGTAAATTTTGGCAAGCTGCCCAATGGCCCGCTAATTGATTTACGGTGGAGGAAACCGTGTACCGGTTTGCTACGTATGTATTAGCAAACCTGCATTTTTATCACTCACCAATAAATTTCAATTATGAAAAAGTACCTTCAAATGTTTGGAGTAGCAGCATTATTAACCGGGGCCATTTCCTGCAGCAAGGATGACGATGATGCTCCACCGAGTAATATCATCAACTTTTCGGCAACCTTAAATGGTGCCGCTGAAGTACCGGCTACGCCATCAACGGCCACTGGTTCGGCCACCGCCACATATAACGATAATACCAACATTCTTACAGTAACTACTACTTACACGGGCATGACAGTATCAGCTGCTCATATTCACAAAGGTGCAGTAGGCGTTGCAGGCGATGTGGTATTTCCCATAACAGACCTGTTATCGCCGATGGTGTTAACAACAACTGCTCTTACGGCAGAACAGGAAGCGGATTTGAAGGCAAATTTATATTATATCAATCTCCATTCAGCCACTTATGCTACAGGAGAAATAAGAGGTCAACTGATTAAACAATAATAAAAATACTGGTTGATACACTGACCGGCTTCATGAACCAAATATCCCTCCGAGCTGATCGGAAGTTTATCAAATGGTTTTTGAAGCCGTTTTTTTATTAATAATTGATCACCTGTTCTTCCAGTACCGGCATATCCCGCCATTCATATTGCTGGTTGCGTAGCTGGGGCTCAAAGCCAGCCTCTCTAATAGATTCCTGGATGGTTTTGCTGGTAAAACGATGTGGCGCTCCTGCGGCACTCACAACGTTTTCTTCAATCATGATGCTGCCAAAATCGTTGGCGCCACCATTCAAACAAAGTTGTGCAACTTGTTTACCCACGGTTAACCAGCTTGCCTGTATGTTGATCACATTGGGTAGCATGATGCGGCTGAGTGCTACCATGCGCATGTATTCTTCGGGTGTGGTGAGGTTGTGCACGCCCCTTATTTTGGTAAGCAGGGTATCCACATCCTGGAAGGTCCATGGAATAAAAGCGAGGAATCCCTTTGCAGATGCAGGTTTGCGGCTTTGTACTTCCCTTATTTTTACAAGGTGCTCAAAACGTTCGGTGATGGTTTCTACGTGGCCAAACATCATGGTGGCCGATGTGGTGATGTTGAGCTTATGTGCTTCATGCATAATATCCAGCCACTCCTGCGCACCACATTTGCCTTTGCTGATGAGCCTGCGCACACGGTCGGTCAATATCTCTGCGCCGGCGCCGGGCAAACTATCCATGCCGGCTTCCTTCAGCGCCTTCAACACTTCTCTGTGCGTACTTTTTTCAAGCTTGGTAATATGGGCCACTTCCGGGGGACCGAGGGTGTGCAGTTTAATATTCGGGTACAGGCTTTTTAATTCCCTGAAAAGATTTACATAAAATGACAAACCCAGCTCGGGGTGATGACCGCCCTGCAGCAACAATTGATCGCCGCCGTATTGAATAGTTTCTTCTATTTTCTTTTTGTAGGTTTCAATATCGGTGATATAAGCATCCGGGTGGCCGGGTATGCGATAAAAATTACAAAATTTGCAGTTGGCAATACACACGTTGGTGGTATTTACATTGCGGTCTATTTGCCAGGTTACTTTACCATGCGGTACCTGTTTTTTACGCAGCTCATTAGCTACATACATCAAGTCGGTAAGTGCAGCGTTTTCAAACAAAAACACGCCTTCTTCTACAGTGAGGAACTCAAAATTCAGCGCCCGGGACAACAGCTCATTACAATTCATCGGTCAATATTTGTGTGAAGGATTCACCATTTAAAAAACTCCCGTCAAAATTACGAGCATTCTCTTGTATATTTCCTAAGCATGAAGTTTTTAAGGATTTTACTGCCATTTTACCTGCTGTTGCCATCCATGTTGCCGGCGCAGGAAATTGTAACCGATACCGACCCCCGGCTGCTTACCCGTTTCCCATTTAAGCAATACAGTGGTGGGGTAATGGTAATAAAAGCTGCATTTGAAAACATTAAGGATAGTTTCAATTTTATTTTAGACACGGGCAGCGGCGGCATTTCGCTGGATAGCAGCACTATTGAAGAATTTAATATTCCTACAAGGGCTACCGATACCACCATTACCGGCATCGGCGGAAAAAGAAAAGTGCATTTTGCCTTTAACCACACCCTTCACCTGCCTGGCCTCGACATTAAAAGGCTCAACTTCCACATCAATAATTATGATGTACTTACCAGCGTGTATGGTGAAAAGGTTGACGGCATTATCGGGTATAGTTTTTTCAGCAGGTATATTGTAAAAATAGATTTTGACCAGTATTTTATAGAAGTGTACCAACCTGGCAAAATGGATTACCCAAGAGGCGGTACCCTCCTGAAACCCGCTTTCAGTTCCATCCCTATCAGCTTTTTACAGTTTAAAGACCGCAAAAAGATGAGTCATAATTTTTATTTTGATACCGGTGCAGGGCTTTGCTTTTTAGTGACCGAGCAGTATGCCAAAGACAGCGCTGTGCTTTTGCCAAAAAGAAAACCGCTGGTAACACAGGCAGAGGGCATGGTGGGGCGCATACAGATGCGGCTTACGGTGGTAAAAGAATTAAAACTGGGTCCTTACAGGTTTTTTAATGTACCCACCTATTTATACCAGGATGATTTTAATGTGATACGTTATCCCTTTGCCGGCGGGCTTTTTGGTAACGAATTGCTGCGGCGGTTCAATATGACTTTTAATTATGGACAAAGGGAGATCCATTTAATGCCCAACAAACACTTTGACGAACCCTTTGATTATGCTTACACCGGGCTTGGTATGTATAGCATCGATGGAAAAGTGATGATCGAGGATATCGTAGCTGGTTCGCCGGCAGACAAAGCGGGATTTGAAATAGGAGATGAGATCATTGCCGTGGGCAATAACCTCAGCAAAAACATACAGGTATATAAAAATTTATTATTAGTGGCCAACCAACGTATTAAAGTAATTGTAATGCGCAATGGCAAACCAGTGCAGGTTTTTCTTAAAACCGCCTCCATCCTTTAAGCAGCATTAAAAAAATATTGAAAGGGCCTGTGCTTCACGTAATTTTGCGGCATGATCCATTTTGAAAGATTTGTACTCGACAATGGTTTGCGGGTGCTGGTGCATACAGACAAAAGCACGCCTATGGCGGTGGTAAATGTATTGTATGATGTGGGCGCCAAGGATGAAGACCCGGCAAAAACGGGGTTTGCTCATTTATTTGAACACCTGATGTTTGGCGGAAGTATCAATATTCCCGTGTACGACGATCCCTTACAACTGGCCGGGGGAGAAAACAATGCCTATACCACCAACGATCTCACCAATTATTACTGCCAGCTTCCTGCGGAAAATATTGAAACGGCTTTCTGGCTGGAAAGCGACCGTATGCTAAGCCTGGCCTTCAGTAAAAAAAGCCTGGAAGTGCAGCGCAAAGTGGTATGCGAAGAGTTTAAAGAACATTATATCAATAAGCCCTATGGCGATGTATGGCATAAGCTTCGGGAGCTGGTGTACACCACGCATCCTTATCGCTGGATGACCATTGGCAAAGAGTTGAAACATATAGAAGAGGCGACCTTACAGGATGTAAAAGCGTTTTTTAATAAACATTACAATCCCTCCAATGCCATATTATGCGTGGCAGGCAACGTGGATACCGAGCAGGTAAAAATGCTGGCAGAAAAATGGTTTGGCCCTATACCTGCCGGTGAAAAATACCATCGCCAATTGCCGCAGGAGCCGGCACAAACTGCGCCCCGCTTTTTGGAAGTAAAAGCAGATGTGCCCCTGGATGCTTTGTACAAATGCTGGCATATTTATCCCCGCACCGATGAACGTTATTACACTGCCGACCTCATCACGGATATATTGAGTGGCGGCGCTTCCAGCCGGCTCTTTCAAAGCCTGGTGAAAGAACAGCAGTTGTTCAGCAATATTGAATGCTACCATATGGGTAGTACCGATGCAGGTATTATGGTAATAGAAGGAAAGCTGGTAAAAGGTGTAGACATAAAAGTTGCCGAAGCTGCTGTAAACAAGGAGCTTAAAAAATTACAGGAAGAAGGTATCAGCCCGACAGAACTTGAAAAAGTAAAGAACAAAACAGAAAGCGCCATGGCTTTTGAAGATATGAGTGTGATGAACAGGGCCAGCAGCCTTGCGATGTACGAGTTGCTGGGTGATGCTGATTTAATGAACCAGGAACTGGATAAATACAAGGCTGTAACCATTGAAAAGGTAGCAGAGCAATGCAGGCAGATATTTGATGAAAATAATTGCAGCACCATGTATTACCTCAGTAATAACTAAACAGAATAATGAACAGAAAAATAGCGCCGGGTATAGTAGATGCTGTAAATTTTCACCTGCATTTAAAGCCGTATGAATTTTACAAACTTGACAATGGATTACCCGTATACAGCGTGGATGCCGGCACGCAGGATGTAACACAAATCGAAATTGTATTATACGCCGGCAACAATTTTGAAACACAGAAGGGGCAGGCAGCGGCCTGTAATTTTCTTATAAAAAACGGCACGAAAAATAAAACTGCCTTTCAAATCAACGAGGCTTTTGATTACTACGGCGCTTTTTGCAGCCGCCATTGCTACAATGAAACGGCCACGGTAAGCCTGCACACGCTGAGCAAGCAACTAAGCAATGTGCTTCCCGTAATGAAGGAGATGTTGACAGAATCGATATTTCCACAAACAGAACTCGACATTTATATTCAAAATGCCAAACAGCGATTATCGGTTAATTTAAAAAAGCCCGAGTTTGTTGCGGGCCGCCTCATAGATAGTTACCTGTACGGCGAGCAGCACCCTTATGGCAGGTATAGCCTGGAAGCTGACCTTGATGACCTCACAACCGACCAGTTGAAAAGCTTTTACAGCCAGTATTATTTACAAGGCAAAGCCGCCATTTTTGTTGCGGGCAAATTGCCGGCAGATATTAAAGAACAACTCAATGCTGCTTTCGGCGATCTGCAAACCCAACCTGCAGATTTCAAAAACCAGGTGATTCCCCTGAGCCCGGCAACAGAAAAAAAATACCGTATTCAAAACGACGAAAATGCAGTGCAGGGTGCCATTCGTATTGCTTCGCCGTTTCCCAACAGGCACCACCCTGATTTTAAAAAAGTGATGTTGCTCAATAATGTGTTCGGTGGTTTTTTTGGCAGCAGGCTCATGGCCAATATCAGGGAAGAAAAAGGATATACCTATGGCATTTACAGCTACCTGCAAAACCATATACAGGATAGCGCATGGATCATCAGTACCGAAGC
>CBFGLL010000130.1:0-6790 GCA_965649585.1 uncultured Chitinophagaceae bacterium
CAGAAACCTATACCGTTATTGTTCCGGATATCCCTGGCAGCGGTCAGTCGGGTATGTTGGCAGATGAACATGCAGGAATGGATGGGTATGCCGAAGCCATCAATGCAGTATTACTTGCCGAAAAAATTGAAAAGGCTGTTATCATCGGCCACAGCATGGGCGGTTATATCGCTCTGGCATTTGCAGAAAAGTACCCCGAAAAATTAAATGCCTTAGGCTTATTCCATAGCAGCGCCTATGCAGATGATGCAGCCAAAGTGGAAACCCGCCAAAAAGCAATAGAATTCATCAAACAAAATGGAGCAGCCGCTTTTTTAAAAACAAGTATCCCGGGGCTTTTTGCGGATACCGCAAAATCTAAGCAGCACATTGATATGTTACTCGGGCAGGGGAAAACATTTACAGACGCAGCGCTCATCCAGTATTACGAATCTATGATTGCCCGGCCAGACAGAACGGCTGTACTGAAACAACTGGATAAACCCATCTTCTTCCTGATGGGTGAACATGATAAAGCGGTACCCTTTCAGCACAGTCTGGAACAAAGCCATCTACCCTCGCTTGCCCATATTCACATCCTCCGCAACTCAGCACACATGGGCATGTTGGAAGAATCTGCAGATTCTTTTGACGCCGTAGCACACTTTTTACAAACCGTTTACGTATTAATAATAAAGGCAGACAGCATTTTTGAGTAATTTGTGGTCTATAATTGACAAAACCCTGTAAATGAAGCGTTTTTTATTCTCTCTTCTTTTATTATTATCTGCAGTTTCCATGGAGGCAGCCCATATCACAGGCGGAGAAATGCTGTATGAATATACAGGTAATTCTAGTAATGGGAAGTATTACAGGATAACACTAAGATTATTCCGGGATGAAAATTGCACAGGTTGTGCACCGATGCCCGGAAGTGTTAATATTGGTATTTACGACAAAGATAATGGTAACCGATTAGGCCAATACCATACGATAAATTTGAGCAGCACTAACCAGCTTCCGTTAAATACCCTGCCGGAATGTATCACCAACCCGCCGGCATTAAATTACGCAATGGCTATTTACACCTTTGTTATAAACTTACCAACCAATAACGATGGGTATGCAGTCACATATCAAACCTGCTGCCGTATAGACGGAATTAGAAACGTCCCTAATGATATTGGCGCCACTTACACGGCTAATATACCAGGGACGTCCACGATGCCTGCCCGGGCGGGAGATGCCAGTCCTAAATTTGCAACCAGCATATCCGTAGTTTGCTACAATAGACCGTTTACACTCGATTTCAGTTCCACGGATAGTAATGGGGATTCATTAGTCTATAGCATGTGTGATGCATATGATGGAGGGGGTGCCACTTCCGGTTCTCAAAACCCTGCCAATTATCTCACACCTGCTGGTCCTCCCTATAATTCTCTCCCCTACATAAATGGCTATTCCGGCGAGCAGCCGCTAGGGGCGCTAGCTACAATCGATCCTTTAAACGGCATCATTTCGGGTATCGCACCAGAGGCCGGCAGATATGTGGTTTCCGTATGTGTAAACTCCTATGATCGAACTACCGGCGCCTATATCAGTACGCACAGAAAAGATTTTATTATCACAGTAGCCCCCTGCGACTTTGCAGGTGCCCAGTTGCAACCCAGCTATACCAATTGCGATGGATTTACATTTCAATTCACCAATCTCAACACTTCGCCTTTAAACGAAGGCTGGTTCTGGGATTTTGGTGACGGCAATACCAGCACAGAAGAAAGCCCTACACATACTTATGCGGCAGCAGGTGTTTATACCATCAAACTAAAAGTAAATGGCAGCGGCTCCTGCTCCGATTCCACCACATCTACGCTAAGAGTTTTCCCCGGGTTTTTTCCGGCATTCAATAATGCCTCGCCGGTATGTAATAATATACCAGTACAATTCACAGATGCCACTACAGCTAACTATGGCGTAATAGATTCCTGGACCTGGAATTTTGGGGATGGTACAACGAGCACCACACAAAATCCTGTTCATACTTTCTTTACGCCCAATAATTATGAAGTAAGCCTCATTGTAGGCAGCAGCGTCGGTTGTATAGATACACTTGTGAAAACAATTGAAGTGCTTGATAGAGCACCTTATACGCTAACCAACGATACGCTGATCTGCAATATCGATACACTGCAGCTGAGTTTTACCACTGCCAATCCCGGCACCATTACCTGGTCACCCAATTACATGATCAGTAATGTAAATTCCTTTAATCCTTTGGTAAGCCCCGATGTTAGCACTACGTATTATGTGAGCTATGCCGATAATTTTGGATGTAATGCCACCGACTCTGTGAGGATAAACGTAGTAGACAGGGTTACACTCAATGCTATGGCCGATACTACCATCTGCGAAACCGATAGCTTAATACTGCGCATCAACAGCGATGGATTATCTTACAGCTGGACGGCTAACCCCGGCACTGTTATTAACACCCCGCAATCGCAAAGCCCTTCCACAACTCCTACTGCTCCGCTCACCACTTACCATGTTATTGCAAGAATAGGCAAGTGTTTTACGGAAGATAATATCGTTGTAAGGGCCGTTCCCTACCCCGTGGCGAATGCAGGAGTGGACACTACCATTTGTTTTGGCGACAGCTACCAGCTCAATGCTACCGGTGGTTCTATTTATTCATGGACACCAGCCCTGTACCTCAACAATAATACAATTGCCAATCCTGTGTCTCAACAACCACCCCGTGACTTTCAATACATAGTAGAAGTGAGGGATGTACTGGGCTGCCCCAAACCTGCATATGATACCATGAACCTTTTTGTGGCGCAGATTATTGCTGATGCAGGACCTGCCGACACCAACGTGGTGCTGAACCAACCCCTGCAATTAAATGCAACTGGAAGTACCATTTATTCATGGACACCCTCTACCTGGCTAGGCAATCCAACCATTTCAAATCCCATTGCTTTGCCGGAAGAATCTATTCAGTACGTAGTGAGGGTAAGTAATGCACAGGGTTGTTTCGATACCGATACCATTAATGTAAAAGTGTTCAAAATAGATCCTGACCTGCTGGTGCCAACTGCATTCAGCCCCGACAATGATGGAAACAACGATGTTTTTAGACCTATTGTAATAGGCATGAAATCACTGGACGCCTTCAGGGTATATAACCGCTGGGGCCAACTGGTATTTTCTACCACGCAAACAGGGTTTGGATGGGACGGTAATTTTAAAGGAATGCCGCAAAGTGCAGGCACTTATGTGTGGTATGCTTCGGGCATTACTTATCTCGGTAAAAAAATAGAACGGAAAGGAACGGTTATCCTGATTCGATAAGTTTTTGTAGAAATAAATTTACTAAACGCCGGGGAGCATTATTCTTCGGCATTTTTATTTAATTTTAGTAGCCTTTAGGCCACTGATCTATGAAAAAGATCTTTTTTCTTTTATTTATATTTTTTCTTTTTCACGAAAGCTATGCTTCGCATGTTATTGGCGGAGAAATGAGGTATGAATATGTTGGTCCCGGCTCGGCACCCAATTCAAAAATTTACAGAGTACGACTTTTATTAATGAAGAGTGAGTTGCCAGGCTTTTCAGAACTTCAAACGCAATACGTTGTCGGCATTTTCAATAACGATAACAATACTAAAGTTCTAGGTAGCGGCACGGATGACAACTGGGTGGCTAATCAGGATTTTGTAGGTGCATTACCTGTACCATTAAATATTTCTCCATGTATTCAAAATCCTCCTACTAATTTAACATACACCTACAAAAGATATTCGTTTGTTATAGAATTACCTGATAACAATTTGGGTTATACTGCGGTTTTTCAAACCTTTAGCAGACGGCCAACAGATAACCTTGCAGTAGTAGGGACTGGCCAAGGTGCAAACTACCTTTGCGTTATTCCTGGCTTGAGTACCCTTCCAATTCCTCTGGTAGATTCATCTCCGGAATTTACATTCCCGGTATCTGTTGTTTGCGCCAATTCCAATTTCACACTTAATTTTAGTGCTATTGATCCCAATCCAACAGATTCTTTGGTATATAGCTTTTGCAATGCATTAGATGGCGGACCTGCGGACAACGGTATTTTCACTAATCATCAACCTCCGCCTTACAATTCTGTAATATACCAGTTTCCTTTTTCCGGGTCGTCACCCTTAGGATCCTTGGCTACAATAAACAGTCAAACCGGAATCATTTCAGGTATAGCTCCGAATGCGGGTAAATATGTCGTGTGTGTTTGTATTAATGTTTACCGCAACGGTTCCTTGATAGCTACTCACCGAAAAGATTTAATAGTTGAGGTTTCCCCATGCACTCCGACACAGGCTCAGGCGATGCCGAGCTTCACCACCTGCGATGGGTTCAATATTCAGTTTGATCATTCAAGTCTAGGGGCCACCTCTATTTTCTGGGACTTTGGCGACCCGTCAACTTTAGCCGATACCTCTATTTTAGATCAGCCTGTCTACATTTATCCCGATACTGGTTTATACACTATTAAACTCATCATTAACAAAGGCGGAAACTGTACAGATTCTGCAACCATGACGGTAGGAGTCTATCCGGGCTTTTTTCCCGGTTTCAACTTTGTTGCACCATTTTGTACAGGCGTCCCTATTCAATTCAACGATACCACAAATACGGCTTACGGAATAGTGAATTCCTGGAGTTGGAATTTTGGAGATGGTACAGTATTGTCGGATACCAGCCATTTGCAAAATCCGCAATACACTTACAACACGCCGGGCAGTTATCCAACAACTTTAATCGTTACCAATAGCAAAGGTTGTATAGATACCGTCACCACGAGCGTGAACGTTTTACCGTCACCAATTCTCAACTTATTATCGCAAGACACAACTTATTGCAGGCTCGACAGCTTACAGCTTAATGCCACTGGCACCGGCAACTTCAGCTGGACTCCCAATACAAATATCATCGGCGCCAACACCGCTAACCCAACTGTTTTCCCAACAGTTCCAACTCAATACATCGTCACGCTGGAGAACCAGGGATGCCTCAGTCGGGATACCGTAAACCTTACTCCCGTCAATGATGTAACCAATGCAATCGTTGCCAATCCAACAACCATTTGTGCAGAAGATACACTCACTTTAACGGGAAGCAGTAATAAAACAAACAACCTCAGTTGGCAATGGAGCCCACCAACACGAACGGCTACCCCAAATGCACAAACAACGCTTGCCTGGCCAGATGTTACAACAACTTATACTTTGCAAACAAGATGGGGGCAACATTGTATTGCTAACAGCACTGTAACTATTCCCGTGACGCCACTCGCTGTTCCTAATGCCGGGCCCGATACGGCATTTTGCAACGGGCAATCAGCCATACAACTTACGGCCTCCGGCGGAACTACTTACAGCTGGTCCCCTGCCGCAGGGTTGAGCAATCCCAATATAGCCAATCCCATTGCATCACCCACAACTACCACCACATACATTGTACAGGTAGGAGTAAATGGCTGCAGCAGAACAAAACCCGATACGGTAGTCGTTACTGTTCGTGACAAACCTGTTTTTAACAGCACAAACGATACACTTATCTGCGTGATTGATACTCTGCAGCTGAATATAACGGGTGCCACAGGAAATATAGCCTGGTCACCCAATTACATGATCAATAATACCTCCTCACCCAATCCTTTGGTGAGCCCCGATGTACCCACCCTTTATCGTGTACGCCTTACCGATAGTTTCGGCTGTTTTGCAGATGATTCGGTTTTTGTGGACGTAAAAGCGCAGGTATCGCTTAGCCTGCAGCCCGATACCAGCATCTGCGATGGCAGCAGCATCACTTTACAGGGAACCAGTGATGGATTGACCTATTCCTGGACTCCCGCAACAACCCTTAGCAACCCCGGCATTTTAAATCCTGTGGCTTCACCCGCCAGCACTACTACTTATACTGTTGTGGCTGATATCGGTAATTGCAGCAGCCAGGCTTCTGTTACGGTAAATGTGGTGCCGGCACCCGTTGCAGATGCAGGCCCCGATCAAACGATTTGTATTGGCTTCGACACCCAGATCAGCGCTAGCGGCGGAAGTAGTTATAGCTGGACACCCCCGCTGTTCTTAAACAGTACTTCTATCGCTTCGCCCACCGTAATTCAACCACGGCGCACCATGCAGTACATTGTAACGGTAACGGATACACTTGGCTGCCCCACCCCGGTGAATGATACCGTACTGGTAACCGTGATTCCCGCATTACTTGTAAATGCCGGGCCCGCAGATACCAGCGTGGTGGAAGATGAACCGCTTCAACTCAATGGAACGGGGGCAATCACGTATACCTGGACACCTTCTACCTGGCTCAGCGCCACCAATATTGCCAATCCTATTTCAAATCCGCAGGATACCATCCGCTACTTTTTAACGGGGATGGACGATAACGGATGTATCGGCACCGATTCTATTGATGTGTATGTGTTCAGGGTAGAAGAAGATATGTATGTGCCCACTGCATTCACACCAAACGGTGATGGCCTCAACGATACTTTTAAACCCATATTACTTGGAATGAAATCCCTCGCCTACTTCAGGGTGTACAACCGTTTTGGAGAACTCGTATTCTCCACAACCCAGGTAGACCATGGCTGGGACGGCATTTTTAAAGGTAAGCCGCAGGACACTGCAACATTTGTGTGGTACGCAGCAGGCATTACTTATAAAGGACAATTAAAAAAGAAAAAAGGATACGTAGTGTTGATAAGGTAGGAAGGGGAAAAGATGATGGATACTGGATGCTGGATACT
>CBFGLL010000131.1:0-6773 GCA_965649585.1 uncultured Chitinophagaceae bacterium
TTTGCTTTTTGATAATGTTATACAAATTTTACTGCAGCAGGTATTTTTTTGATAATTCGTTAAATGCTTCTACTTCTTTTTGTGCCCAGTTTTCGTTTTTACCAAGCTCCCTCGCCATGATACCCGCCACGGAAGGGGCTATGCGTTTGCTCTCTTCTACATCCAGTAGTAAGGCTCTTGTTCTGCGGCTCAGTACATCTTCTAATGTACGGGCCATTTCATGCTGAATGGCCCATACCACCTGCTGTTCATGAATGTGTAATGTTTCACTCAACCAAGTGTGGGCACTGCCATTCATCTGTTTCTTTAATAATACTCCATCACTTCCGTAATAATACAGTGGATCTTTCCAGTCAGTGTTTGTTTGATACCCATGGATGGCCAGGCTGGCAGTAGCCGGTTGTTTAGGTGCCCAGTTCAGTTCCTTCTCAATCCTGTTTACCATGTCTTCTCCCATCTTGCGATAGGTCGTCCATTTTCCACCAAGTATAGTAAACAGCCTGGAAGCAGAAACAATGATCTTATGACTCCTGGAAATTTCCTTTGTTTTCTGTGCCTGTCCCTGCGGCGCTGCCAGTGGTCGCAACCCGGCAAATACACTCAGCACATCTTTTCGGGTAGGCTTCACCGTTAGATAGTGGCCCGCTGTTTCTAAAATAAAATTAATCTCATTTTCCAGGGCAACCGGTTCCAGCGAGGCGGTTTCTACCGGTGTGTCCGTGGTACCTATTACCACTTTATTGTGCCAAGGCACCGCAAACAATACCCTTCCATCACTGGTTTCGGGAATCATCAAAGCGTGTGCTGAAGGAAAAAAAGATCTGTCGAGCACTACGTGCACACCCTGGCTTACGCAGATGGTTTTGGCGCTGCCGGGTTTATCCATCTGTAAAATATCATCAACAAAAACACCCGTGGCATTTACAACGGCTTTAGCCGTAACTGTTATCATCTTGTTGGTTTCAATATCCACCAATGCTGCGCCGCAAATATTGCCTTCGGCGTTCTTATGAAGGTCAATCACCTTCATATAGTTTACGGCTTCTCCCCCCTTTTCAATAATTGTCTGCGCCAGGTTGATCGCCAGCCTCGAATCATCAAACTGGCCATCATAATATAAAACCGCACCTTTTAAACCTTCTGCTTTTATTCCCGGAAGTTTGGCAATGGCTTCTTCTTTTGAAATAAAATGGCTGTTGCCCAGGCTGAGTTTGCCGGCAATTTTATCGTACAGTTTTAACCCGATAGTATATTTAAGCATGCTCCACCAGCTATACACCGGCACAATAAAGGTTTGATCCTTCACCAGGTGGGGAGCATTTCTATGTAACAATCCTCTTTCGATGCTGGCTTCCCTCACCAACTTTACGTCGCCCTGCGCCAGGTATCGCACCCCTCCGTGTACCAGTTTTGTACTCCTGCTCGATGTGCCTTTTGCAAAATCCGACTGCTCCACCAGCAGGGTTTTATAACCCCGCATTACAGCATCCAATGCCACGCCGAGTCCGGTGGCTCCTCCACCTATCACCAGCAGGTCCCAGGTGCCGGCGGTCTCCACCCTTGCCAAAATCTCTTCCCGGCTATTCGTAAAATATGTCAATTCTGTAGTTTTGATAAGTTTCGATTTATTTCAAAACGAAAGTAAGTTAATAAAGAAATGAAAGTTAAAGAAAATAAAATGGTAACAAAAATAATACATTGAAATATCCACAAGCGGAATTTCGAAATGTGGACAAATTTTGGATTTCAATTGATTTTATTTTGAAATCCAACTATTTATAGGAAATTTGATATATGTCAATTGATATTTTAAGCCAGGCAGAGCGGCATCGGCAAATACTGGAAGCTATTAAAACGGCTGGCAGGGTAACCGTGCTGGACCTTTGCAATTCGCTCAACGTATCGTCTGTCACCATTCGGAAAGACCTTAACCTCCTGGAAACAAAAAACCTCTTGTTCCGAACCCATGGTGGGGCCACGCTTTCTAATCCTTACACTTCAGACAGGCATGTGAGCGAAAAGGAAAAGATCAGATCGGTAGAGAAAATGGATATTGCTTTGGCAGCAGCAGCGCTGATACAACCGGATGATTGTATTATTATCGGCTCCGGAACCACCGTGCAGTTTCTAGCGAGGGCCATTAAGCCGGCGGGAAAATTAACCGTTATCACGGCCGCACTCAATGTAGCTACCGAACTCAACCAGCAACCGGACATAGAGGTACTGGTATTGGGTGGTATCCTTCGCAAGAGTTCCTCATCGGGCACCGGCCTATATGCAGAAAAGATGCTGGAAGATTTTTCCTGCAGCAAACTGTTCCTCGGCGTGGATGGCATTGACCTCGATTTTGGCATTACCACCACCCATGTAATGGAGGCACAACTCAATCGCAAAATGATAGACGCTGCACAGAAAACAATTATACTTACCGATAGCAGCAAATTTGGCAAACGTGGCTTTGGCAGGATCTGCGGGCTGGAAGAAGTGGATCATATTATTACCGATAGCGGCATCAGCGAGCATATGTTTCAAAAACTAACGGGCATGGGAATTGAAGTTACCATCGTATAATAAGGAAAAGCAAACCATAGCACCTATGAAATTAATGTACCTGTTCATCGCCACATTCATGTTCTCCTGCACGCAAACAACCAAAACAGAAACAGGCAGTGCTGTTACAGATTCCATCAGTTTGGTGACTCCTCCTACAGTGGAGCCAAAGGATACGCTGATAAAAAATGAAACAACCATTGAATCCATTCGTGCAGCGGTGCAAAACATCAACAACAAAACCCTGCAGGTACAAACCTTCAACTGGAGCGCACCCGCCTGTGCCGACGAGGGAACCATCCGTTATTTTTTAGATGGAGAAACCATCAATAAAGTAGTAGAAACCGGTTTTATCGGCGATGGAGGCTGGATAAAAGAATATTATTACCAGGATGGCAGGTTTATTTTTAGTTATATGCGGCACATTGGTGGCCCCGCCGGAATGCCGGTAGATACCAGCGAAATAAGGGAGTACGTACATGCAGATACCCTGGTACTGCTGATACGAAACAAAGAATTGCATGATGATATCAAACAAAAATTCAATAACAAATCCCGTGAATATAAATTGTTGGCATCGCTGAAAAATAAAGACTTTGCAAAAGTATTATGCAATTAAAACAACCATTCTTGTTCTATCTACTCTCCTGGCTCTAATACAACAGCTTTCTCCCATATAAACTGGGTGGATGACCCCCATTCTTCACTACCTTTCAACAACCGTGGTTTTAGCTATAAAAAGCGGGCTTTTAGATGGGGGATTTGCCCTTTTTGCCTTACTTTTGCGCACCAATTAAAAATCGATATACATGAGTGGTGCATTAAAAGAAGTAAGAAACCGGATAAAAAGCGTTCAAAGTACCCAACAAATCACCAAAGCCATGAAAATGGTGAGTGCGGCAAAATTGCGCCGTGCACAGGATGCCATCACTCAAATGAGGCCCTACGCCCAAAAGCTACAGGAAATGCTGAGCAATATCGTTAGCAATAGCGATGGCGATGTAGCAATGGACCTGGCAGTGGAAAGAACGGTGGAAAAAGCACTGATCATTGTAGTTACCAGCGACCGTGGTCTTTGCGGCGGGTACAACAGTAACCTCATAAAACTTACCAAGCTCATTATTAAAGAAAAATATGCTGCACAGCATGCAAAAGGCAATGTGCAGGTACTGCCGATCGGCAAAAAAGCTTTTGAACATTTTACCAAAAACGGCTACAACGTAGTAGCCAACTACTGGGATATTTTTACCGGCCTCAGCTTTGAAAAAGTGCAGGCTGCAGCAAAATATGCTATGGATGCTTTCGCCAATAAAGAAGTAGATGTGGTGGAACTGGTGTACAGCGAATTTAAAAATGCGGCCACACAGCGTTATGTGAGTGAGCAGTTTTTGCCGGTGCCAAAAGTTGCGGAAGAAAACAGCAGCAAAGTAAAAGCAGATTTTGTGTTTGAACCTGGCCAGGAAGAACTGGTGGTAGAACTGATGCCAAAAATATTGAACACACAATTGTTCAAAGCAGTATTGGATGGTAATGCCAGCGAACATGGTGCCCGCATGACGGCGATGGATAAAGCCAGCGACAACGCCAACGAATTACTGAAAGCGCTTAAGATCAGTTATAACAGGGCAAGGCAGGCAGCCATCACTACCGAACTTACCGAGATTGTAAGTGGAGCTGCGGCACTGCAAGGGTAAAGATGAATTAGCTAATTAGCCAATTTGCTAATTAGCTAATGAAGAACCAGACTTTTTAAATAATTTCAAGTGTTAAGTAGCTGCAATTAGCACATTAGCACATTAGCATATTAGCACATTCAATGGAGATTTCTCAGATAATTCCCCACATAGAAGCTTTGATCTTTGCCAGTGATAAGCCCCTCACTGCTCTTGAAATGACGGAGTATGTAAACAATGCGTTGGGTTTTATTGAAGATCGGGCCAACCTGGACCAGGTAGAAACTGCCATTGAAGGCATCAAAGAAAAATATGACGCCGAGTTTTATGCTTTTGAATTAAAGCAAAGCGGTGGCGGATGGCAATTCCTCACCAAACCTCAATACCACAAAACGGTGGCCCTGTTAAACGGTGATAAGTTCATCAAAAAACTGTCGACTGCCGCATTAGAAACCCTGGCCATTATTGCTTATAAACAACCGATCACCAAAAGCGAAATTGAAAGCATCCGGGGTGTAAACTGCGACTATGCGGTACAGAAATTACTGGAAAAAGATTTGGTGATCATCAGCGGCAGAAATGAAGATGCTGTGGGTAAACCACTCATTTATGCTACTTCCAAATCCTTCATGTATTATTTTGGTATCAACAGTGCAGATGAATTGCCAAAAATAAGTGAAGTGCTGATGGAAGAGTATGAAAAGGCAACGGCGGTAAAAGATATTCTTGGAAACGAAACCCTGGATGAATTTATTCCAACAGAAGTGAAGGATGAAAATAACGACGGCATCATTGATGATACTTTTGATGCAGAAACAGAAACTGCGATTGATACAGTAGCTCAGCAGGAAGAAGAATCAGTGATAATAGATGAGATAACAATAGTAACCGAGGAAGAAAATTATGCAGCTGAGGACTTGGGCGAGGAATTGAATGATGAAGCTGCTGCTCAAGAAGATGCTCAAGACGAAAAGAAAAACGAAGACGAACAAGCCTGATAAAAACACACAATATTTTATCGGAGGCATTACATTTATGGGATGCCTTTTTTAATGCGCTAAACTTACATTGAATATGAACCAGCTTTCGCATGAGCAATTGAGATCCATCGGTCAGCAATTTGGAACACCCCTGTATGTGTACCATGCGGAATACATCACTGCGCAATTTGAAAAACTCAGCACCGCTTTCGCAGGAACAAATACTAAGTTCTTTTATGCCTGCAAAGCGCTTACAAATGTTAACATCTTAAAACACATTAAAGCTATTGGTTGCAATGTGGACTGCAGTAGCATCAACGAAGCTAAAGTCGCTTTACTGGCTGGCTTTGAGCCAAAGCAGGTTTTATACACTTCTAACAGTATCCATTTTTCAGAAATTGAAGAAGCCGTATCGCTGGGTATCCACATCAATATCGATAGCTTGAGCAATCTTCAAAAATTTGGCGCAAAATATGGCCATGATTATCCTGTTGGCATCCGGCTTCGGCCAAATATTATGGCAGGCGGCAACTTAAAAATATCCACCGGCCACGACAAAAGTAAATTCGGTATACCGGTTGATCAGCTGCCCCAGATCCTTAAAATTGTGCACGCCCATAATATTTTTATCCAAAACCTGCACATCCATACCGGCAGCGATATTAAGGACGTGGACGTCTTTATCAAAGGCATTGAAGTGCTCTTTGATATTATTCCAAACTTTCCTGAATTAAAATCGATAGACCTCGGTGGTGGTTTTAAAGTGCCGTATAAACCCGGTGATGCTGAAACAGATATTGATCTTCTTGCCCGGGAGGTAAAAAAAGCATTTGAGGAACATCCAGTGGCAAAGGGATTGGAAATATGGTTTGAACCGGGTAAATTTTTAGTGAGCGGCGCCGGTTACCTGCTGGCATCTGTAAATGTGCTGAAAGAAACAGTCAACACAAATTTTGTAGGTTTAAATACAGGCTTCAACCATTTGATACGCCCAATGTTTTATGATGCATGGCACCAAATAAAAAACATCTCCAATCCCAATGCGCCTAAACAAACCTACACGGTTGTGGGCAATATCTGTGAAACGGATACCTTCGCCACCGATCGTGCACTAAATGAAGTGAGAGAAAATGATATGCTCGTATTTTACAACGCAGGGGCCTACGGCTTTGAAATGAGCAGCAATTTCAACAGCAGGTTTAAACCAGCAGAAGTACTGGTACAAAACGAAGAAGCACAACTCATCAGGAAAAGAGATAGCTGGGAAGACCTGCTCAAAAACCAGGTGCTGTAAACAGGCAGCAACTTATTAAGGTTTACAACCCGTATTCAACCACACATTCCGAAGTTTCAATTGTTCTGCAGTAGCAGCGGGATTAAACCGAAGCACATGGGTATTGGTTACAGTCCTTATCTGCGCAGGCGCTGATAGCTGAATATTTTGTTCTGAACCATCCGCCTGTTTTCTTTTCACTACCATCTTTAATGTATCCCCAGCTTTCAGGCTGTTAAGGTAAGCTTCCGCAACATTATTAAAATTTAGCTGGGTTACCTCCCGCCCGCCCAGGCT
>CBFGLL010000132.1:0-6772 GCA_965649585.1 uncultured Chitinophagaceae bacterium
CTATCTTTGCGCCCTTTATGAAATATATCAACGAGATCAACAGGCGGAAGACATTTGCGATCATTTCTCACCCGGATGCGGGTAAAACAACCCTTACAGAAAAATTCCTGCTTTTTGGCGGCGCCATTCAAACGGCTGGTGCGGTAAAAAGCAACAAAATAAAAAAAGGAGCTACCAGTGATTTTATGGAAATCGAGCGCCAGCGTGGTATCAGTGTGGCTACCAGTGTGATGACATTTGAATACCAGGGGCATTTGATCAACCTGCTGGATACGCCTGGTCACAAGGATTTTGCGGAAGATACTTTCAGAACATTGACCGCTGTGGATAGCGTAGTGTTGGTAGTGGATAGTGTAAACGGGGTAGAGGAACAAACCCGCCGCCTGATGGAAGTTATTGCCATGCGAAAAACGCCGGTGATCGTTTTTATTAATAAAATGGATCGTGACGGTAAGAATCGTTTTGACCTGCTGGAAGAGATAGAAAAAGAATTGAACATCCAGTTACATCCCATGACCGTTCCCATCAATAGCGGTAAGGATTTTAAGGGAGTGTACGATCTGCATAATAAAAGCCTTGTGTTATTTACGGCAGGTACCAAGGCAAATGATGAAGATGTGATCACCATCAAGGATCTGAATGATGCAGTGTTAGATCAAAAAGTTGGGGCTGCAGATGCCAATACTTTAAGGGAAGATGTGGAACTGATCGATGGTGTATATGGAGAATTAAACGTAGATGACTACCTGGCCGGCAACACTGCCCCCGTATTTTTTGGATCTGCTGTAAATAACTTTGGTGTAAAAGAAATGCTGGATACTTTTATTCGCATAGCGCCCACGCCAAGACCAAGGCATACCACTACAAGAGATGTGCGCCCCGAAGAAGACAAATTCAGCGGTTTTATTTTTAAGATACACGCCAACCTGGATCCCAAGCACAGGGATAGGATTGCGTTTTTAAGAGTTTGTTCCGGCAAGTTTAGCCGCAATAAATATTACGATCATGTGCGGCTGGAAAAAGAGGTTCGTTTCAGCAACCCCTACAGTTTTATGGCCCGTCAAAAAGAAGTAATTGAAGATGCATATCCGGGTGATGTGGTGGGGTTATTTGATACCGGCAACTTTAAAATCGGCGACACGCTCACGGAAGGGGAAAAGTTTTTCTTTACCGGGATCCCCAGTTTTTCTCCTGAAATATTTAAAGAGGTAGTGAACAAAGATCCAATGAAAACCAAGCAATTGGAAAAGGGTTTGATGCAACTTACAGACGAGGGTGTGGCCCAGCTATTCACCCAGTTTGGGGGAAATAAAAAGATCATTGGCTGTGTGGGTGACCTGCAATTTGAAGTGATACAGTACCGGCTTCTGCAGGAATATGGTGCCTCGGTTCAAATGAACAGCCTTCCTTTTTACAAGGCTTGCTGGATCACCAGCAAGGATCCCAAAAAGCTGGATGATTTTGTAAAATACAAACAGGCCAATATTGCGGAAGATAAAGACGGTCACCTGGTATATTTAGCACAAAGCGAATGGTTCTTAAACACGGAAAGAAATAATAACCCTGATATTGAATTTCATTTTACGAGTGAGATACATAAATAATTTGCTAATGTGCTAATTTGCTAATGTGCTAATGGCATGATGTGATAATTAGTAAATTTGGTAAATGAAAGAATTCAGGTTAGATAAAACTGTTTTTAAAGCGCAAAGTTTTGCCCAGGCAGAGAAGGATAAGTTGTTTCCCAAAGATACTCCTGTTGCAGACCGGCTTAAAATGGCTTTCCACCTCACCTGCACCATATTTGGTATTAAAGAAGGGGACCCCCTGAAGGTTGATAAAACTGAATTTGCTGCAAGAAAATTTTCATGACCATGAATATTTTTGAATCCGATTTCAGGGACTTCATCGCATCACTGAATATATCTAACACCGAATATATTATTGTAGGCGGATACGCTGTAATTATGAATGGATATTATAGAACTACCCAAGACCTGGATGTTTGGGTAAACAAAACACCTGAAAATTATACGAGGTTAAGAAAAGGCTTTGCCATCTTCGGGATGCCTATATTCGACATGACTGAAGAAGCCTTTCTGGGAAACGAATTTGATGTATTTTCCATTGGGAGAAAGCCCTTGCAGATAGACATCATCACTTCGTTAAAAGGAGTTGACTTTGACATGGCTTTCAAAAACGCAAATATGAAAACCCTGGAAGGCTTGGATGTGCGATATCTCCATCTGAATGAACTTGTACAGGCAAAAAAAGCCTCGGGCCGGCATAAAGACCTTGATGATATTGAAAAGCTGAGCGACTAAACGCCGGTATAATTCCAGGGTGTAATAGCCTTCAGTTCTTTTTTAATCGCTGCACTCACTTTCAAAGTTCCAATGAATTGATGGATTGTCTGTTTATCTATAACTGCTTTACCCCTTGTAAGATCTTTTAGCGCCTCGTATGGCTGAGGATAGTTTTCTCTTCTTAAAATAGTTTGAATAGCTTCTGCTACCACGGCCCAGTTATTTTCGAGGTCAGCTTTTAGTTTTGCCTCGTTCAAAATCAACTTACCCAAACCTTTTTCAATTGCTTTTGTGGCAATGGAAATATGTGCCATTGGAACTCCGATGTTCCTTAACACAGTACTATCGGTAAGATCTCTTTGTAATCGGCTAATAGGAAGTTTGGCTGAAAGATGCTCCAGTATGGCATTTGCAAGCCCAAGGTTTCCTTCTGCATTTTCAAAATCGATGGGATTTACTTTATGCGGCATGGCACTGCTTCCTACTTCTCCCTTTTTTGTTTTCTGCTTAAAATAATCCATGCTGATATAAGTCCATATATCACGGCAGAGATCTATGAGGATATTATCAATACGTTTGATGGCATCAAAATGAGCCGCCAGGGTATCGTAATGTTCTATTTGCGTGGTGTATTGCTGCCTTTGTAACCCCAGGTTATTTTCAACAAACTCATCTCCAAACTTTATCCAGTTTTGTTTTGGAAAAGCAACATGGTGCGCATTAAAATTACCGGTGGCACCACCAAACTTTGCGGTGAAAGGAATGTAGCTGAACAATTGAACCTGGTTTTCCAATCGCTCCACAAACACCATTAGCTCCTTGCCAAGGCGGGTAGGCGACGCTGGCTGTCCGTGTGTGCGGGCGAGCATGGGCACATCTTTCCATTGCTGGGCTAGTGCATAAAGTGCCTGCTGAAGATTTATAACCGAAGGCAGGTACTCCATTTCCATAGCATCTTTCCATAGCATGGGAATGGCCGTATTGTTGATATCCTGCGATGTTAAGCCGAAATGCACCCATTCTTTTAATGCTCCGGCCCCTAGTTCTTCTAATTTCGTTTTTAGGAAATACTCAACTGCTTTTACATCATGGTTGGTAACAGATTCAGTTTGTTTGATAGTTTCGGCATCTTCCATCGAAAACTGATCAGCCATTTCACGTAACTGCTGGTACAGTTTAGCGTTTCCTTTAAATATTTTCTTTTCTCCTAATGCAATAAAGTATTCTACTTCTACTTTAAGCCGGTATTTAATTAATGCATATTCACTAAAATACCCGGCCAGTTGCGAGGTAGCTTTATGATACCTGCCATCGATGGGTGAAACAGCAGAAAGAGGAGAGAGTTGCATATTATAAGTTGAGATGAGCTAATTTTGCGCAAATTTAACTGAAAGGCATTGGAACAAAAAATTAGGGTGGGGGCAGTGAGTTATTTAAATACCAAACCCCTGGTGTATGGTTTTGAAAAAGGGATGATGAAAGATGAGATTGAACTCCTTTTCGATTACCCGGCAAAAGTAGCAGCCATGCTGTTAAACGACGAAATTGATGTAGGATTAATTCCGGTGGCCGTTCTTCCCAAATTAAAAGAACATCATATCGTTTCTGATTATTGTATCGGAGCAAGTACCACCGTGGCCAGTGTGTGTTTGTTTAGTGATGTTCCCCTGCAAGATATTAAAGAAGTGCTGGTAGATTATCAAAGCCGCACTTCTGCTGCATTGTTGAAAATTTTACTGAGCCATTTTTGGAAAATAAACCCAACCTTAATTGATACGAGCAATGGTTACCAGCAAAATATTAAAGGCACTACTGCCGGGCTGGTAATTGGCGACAGGGCATTACAGCAGCGCCAGCATTCTGCTTATATCTACGACCTGGCAGAAGCCTGGATTGAAATGACCGGGCTCCCCTTTGTATTTGCCGCATGGATCGCTAATAAAAAATTACCGCAACAATTTATCGAATCATTCAACCATGCCACCGGTGTTGGTCTGCAGCATATTGATGAAATTGTAGCAGGCATCAACTTTCCCGGTTATAATATGAAACACTATTACGAAGAGAACATAGATTATAAATTGGATAAAAAGAAGCTGGAAGCGGTGAAAAAGTTCATCGGCTTAATGAATCAATAGTACGTTTCCTTTTTTCAGCATTTCACCACACAAGTTCTTCGACTTGATGTAGTAAACATAGCCCCCAATATTTGCAGGCTGACCTTTATAACGTCCATCCCAGCAATTATTAATGTTAGTGGTTTCAAAAACTTTTTCACCGTAGCGGTTAAAGATCATCATTTTAAATTCAACAGCGTCTCCCCAATGTTTTACGCCAAAACAATCGTTGAGTCCATCACCATTTGGTGTAAATGAATTGGGCACATCAAATCGGCCATTAGTGCCTTTTACCATCACCATTACACTGTCTGTATTGCTGCAGCCGTTAGGATCTGTGCCGGTTACAATATAGTTGGTATTAGCCGTGGGGCTTGCTATGGGATTAGCAACTGAGGCATTGCTGAGGGAAGATGCCGGTGTCCACTGGTACTGGGTGGCACCCGTTGCGGATAACAAAGAAGTACGCAACGAACAGTCTATATCATTTGAACGACTCGCATTGATTACCGGCAGGTCGTTTACCATTACATTCACCGTAAAGTTGTTATTGCTATTGCAGGTTGTTTCAGAGATGGTAACCGTATAAACATGTATACCTGGGGTTGTTGGGGTTGCAACAGGATTGGCCAGGCCTGGATTATTCAATGTTTGGGCCGGGCTCCACTGGTAACTTACGTTATTGCCATTATTTCCGTTTAATGTCGCAGAACCATTCAGGCATACCGTGGCACCTGTAGGCTGGTTAAAAACACCAGGATTTTGAACTGTTACCGTTAGTGTGTCCGTATCCGTGCATCCATTAGCATCGGTTCCTGTTACAATATAGGTATTGCCGATGCCTCCGCTGAAAACAGGGTTGCCAATGTTGGGATCACTTAATCCCGTACCCGGCGACCAGGAATAGGTTTGTGCTCCAGAACTGGTTAAAGTGATGGCTTGCGTGGAACAGATAGTGGTATCTGATAAACTCACAACTGTTGGCAAAGGGTTTACCGTTACATTAAAAGTGCTGGTTGCAGAACAACCTGCACTGCTGGTACCCGTTACAGTTAGTGTTTGGTTATTTCCCCCAACAAATATTGGATTTGCAATATTCGGATTGTTAACGGCAGTGGAAGGGGTCCAGCTGTAGGTAGCTGCGCCCGCTGCATTTAGTACCAGGTTACCGTTAAGGCAAACCGATGTATCTCCGGTGGCCGTTACTACCGGTAAAGGGTGCACGAAAACATCAACCGAATCAACACCTGCGCAAAACTGAGGGCCAGAAACAACAATGTAAAATCTGGTAGTATCGCTGATAGTTGCTATTGGGTTTGCAATGCCCGGGTTGTTTAGAACAGTTGCTGGTGTCCAGGTAAAACCCGTTCCACCGGTTGTGGACACATTCAACTGATGGGAGATGGTAGAATTTGAACAATAATTTGCATCAGCACCGGCAAAAGCAGGGTATTGCGTGGTTACGGGATTCAGGTTTACAGTATCCTTGTTACTACAACCATTAGCTCCTACGCCAGTAACGATGTAGGATGCAGCGTTGCTGCCAGAGAAAACCGGGCTGGCAACAGTTGGATTACTAAGGTTTGTGGCCGGACTCCATGAAAAGGTTTGGGCACCTGTAGTGGTAAGCGTAACAGCATTCGTAAAACAAAAAGTACTATCGGTAATTGTTCTCACGTTCGGCAAAGGTTTTACCTGTACATTAAAAACGTTGCTGGCACTGCATCCAGCAGTATTAGTGGCCGTAACAGTGAGGGTTTGATTACTGGTGCCTACAAAAACAGGATTAGCAATATTAGGATTACTTACGGCCGAAACAGGTGACCAGCTATAGCTTGATCCGCCACTGGCGGTTAAAACCAGGTTCCCGTTAGCACAAACCGATGTGTCGCCAATGCTGGTGATATTGGGCAAGGCATTTACTATTATATCTATCGAGTCGATGCCCGAGCATCCTCCAGGTAGGCTCACCGTAAAATAAAATCTTGTCGTAGTATTCACGGTAGCAACAGGATTAGCAATTGTTGCATTATTCAACAGCGCTGCAGGCTGCCATGAATAATTTGCACCAGCCACTGCTGTTCCGTTCAATTGGTGAGAAACCGGTGTATTTGAGCAGTAGCTTGCGTCATTGCCTGCAAAGGCAGTTACAACATTTGTTGTAACCGACCGGGTAATACTGTCCTTACACCCATTTATATCTGTAATTACGAGTTTTACATTGTAAGTACCAGCAGTTGTATAGGTATGGGATGTGTTTTGCGAACTAGCCTGTCCTCCATCTCCAAAATACCAGTTCCAGGAAGCAACCGGGTTCGTATTTGTGTATCCAAAACCATTGAAGTTGAA
>CBFGLL010000133.1:0-6729 GCA_965649585.1 uncultured Chitinophagaceae bacterium
GGGCATTGTTGTTTAACCCTGCCATCCTTATTTTAGATGAAGCCACCAGCAGTGTTGACAGTGAAAGCGAACAACTGATACAGCATGCCATCGATAAAATGATCGCCGGGCGAACCTCCATCGTAATAGCACATCGCCTCAGCACCATCCGCAAAGCCGATAAGATCCTCGTGCTCGATAAAGGCGAAGTAAAAGAGATCGGCAGCCACGCACAACTGCTCGCAAAAAATGGCCACTACGCCCAACTGTACAAAATGCAGTTTGAAAACAGCGAAGAAGCGCTCCAGCATGGTAACCCGGGCCAATAGGCGTTCGGTAGCTACTTCATAACGGCCGTTTAATAATTCATGCCCCTTTTATAGAATACCCCGCAGTAAATTGTTTGCTCAAAAAAAGTAATAACATGAATGCAAACAAAGCCCTTTGGGAAAAAGGAGACTTCACCAAGCTGGCCGAAACGATGAGGGGCAGTGGTGAACAACTGGTGTCAACTTTCAATGTAACAAAAGGATTAAAAGTGCTCGACCTGGGTTGTGGCGATGGTACCACCGCCATACCCGAAGCAAAACTCGGTGCGCTGGTACTGGGGGTAGATATTGCCAGCAACCTTGTAAAAGCCGGTAATAAAAGAGTTGCCGAAGAAGGATTGGATAATATCAGCTTCCAGGAAGGAGACGCCTGCGAACTAACTGACCTGGAGAACGATTCCTTCGACCTGGTGGTGTCTATTTTCGGTGCCATGTTTGCGCCCAAACCCTTTGAAGTGGCAAAGGAAATGGTGAGGGTGGCAAAACCGGGAGCCACCATCGTAATGGGCAACTGGATACCCGGGGACCCTACACTCGTGGCGCAGATCTTAAAAATCAGTTCTGCCTACACCCCTCCGCCGCCGGAAGGATTTATAAGCCCGATGTTATGGGGCGTGGAAGCAAATGTCATAGAACGATTTGAAGCAGCCGGTATTCCAAAAGAAAACATCTCTTTTTCAAGGGAGACCTTCACTTTTAAAGCGCCCTATTCTTCCAATGAGTTTGTACGGGTTTTTAAAACCTATTACGGTCCCACTATGAACGCTTTTGAAGCTGCAGAAAAAGAAGGTAAGGCAGATCAACTTCAAAAAGAACTGGAAACCCTATTTGCCAGCCAGAACAGGAGTGCTGAGGAAAATGGGATCGACATCCCTGCTACTTTTTTAAAAGTAACGGTAATAAAATAAGCCATTGCAAAAACGTCAAAAAGTCACAGGCCAAAGTATCCTGTGGCTTTTTTATGATGGGTATACTGGAATTTGTAATTTTAATGATGGAAGATGATGCAGAAAATAAGAAAATGGTAAATAAAACCAGCCAGTTCAACGAACCTGCAGCCGATTATGAAAAAGCGGAGATGGATCTGTTACGTGATGCATTGAAAAGATCGGATACAGAACGTTTTTTATTTACCACCATGCTTTACAAAGTACAGCAAACTTTAAAAAAGGCAAAGATCACCCATAAACCCGACAACCTCGATAAGTAGCCGAAATGGATATTTTTGATGAAGAGATTATAAAATTTTGGAAAGCCCTCGCACACAATAATGTCAATTATATTATGGTAGGGGGCTATGCAACTAATATGCATGGTTACCAGCGCTACACAGGTGATATGGATATATGGCTCGAAGACAGCCTGGATAACAGAAAAAAATTAAGGGCAGCTTTTCTTGATGCGGAGATGGGGGACTATTTTATGCTGGAAACGATTCAGTTTGTACCTGGCTGGACCGATTTTCAACTGAATAACGGTTTGAAGCTGGATATTCTCACCTCTATGATAGGGCTTGAAAAATACAGTTTTGCGGAATGTTTAAGCATTGCTTCCATTGCCACTATCGACGGGGTCGAAGTACCTTTTTTGCATATCAACCAACTCATCGCCAATAAAAAAGCCGTTAACCGCCCCAAAGATCAGCTGGATGTGATCTACCTTGAAAAAATCATAGCCTTGAAAAAAGAAAACGAATAGTTATTTAGTTCTGCAATCCCCATAAATTCCTCCCTTCTTTCTTTTAATTTCAGCCGCCCAACCCTATCTTTGCGCCAAATTTCAGGACAGATATGGTAGCAAAAGGTCTCAAATCAATACTGGTAGCGGTTTTCAGCTTAGTTATACTGTTTTTTTCTAATGTTAGTTTTGGGCAGGATACGCCACAAACCGGCACCGAACATGCAGTTACGGAAGCGGGCCATGGCGAAGAAAAAGAGTTTGACGTTACCAAAACCATCCTGGAGCATATCAGCGATGATCATAGCTGGCATTTATGGGGTCACACTTCCATTCCCCTGCCTGTAATTCTTTATACAGATAAGGGGCTGGAATTCTTTTCTTCTTCCAAACTGGTGGATGAACATCATGCTCCCACCGTTTACCAGGGCAATTACCCCTACAAATCTTTTGAAGGAAAATTAAAAGTAGTAAATGCAGATGGCAGCATCAACCAGGCAGCCACCGATAAAGTGTGGGATTTTTCTATTACAAAAAACGTTGCGTCCTTATTTATTACTGTAGCCATTTTGCTCCTCATGTTCCTGGGCGTGGCAAATGCTTATAAGCGCACCGGCGTTACATCTGCTCCCAAAGGCTTCCAGTCATTTATGGAGCCACTCATTTTATTTGTGAGAGATGATATTGCAAGGCCGAATATTGGCCATAAGTATGCGAAGTATATGCCTTTTTTATTAACGGTGTTTTTCCTCATCTGGATCAATAACGTGTTGGGCCTTGTACCGTTTTTCCCGGGCGGTGCCAACGTGAGTGGTAATATCGCATTTACCATGACCCTGGCGGTTTTTACCTTTATCCTTGTAAATATTAATGGTAATAAAGATTACTGGAAGCATATTTTCTGGATGCCGGGTATGCCGATAGCCATGAAGATATTTTTGGCGCCCATTGAGTTGCTGGGTGTGTTTACCAAACCAATTTCATTAATGATACGTTTGTTTGCAAACATCACGGCGGGTCACATTCTTATTCTTACGTTGATCTCCCTGATCTTTGTTTTCCAAACAATATTGGCATCAGCAGTATCGGTACCCTTTGCCATTTTTATCGGGTTGATCGAAATGTTGGTGGCGTTTTTACAGGCTTTCATTTTCACCATGCTGGCAGCAATGTATATCGGTATGGCGATAGAGGAACATCATCACCACGGTGATCATGAACCACATTACCACGAGCCTGAAACAGTATAATTATTCAAACTTTTTTTATAACAATTAAAAACACAAAATCATGGTAGGAAGTATTGCTGCAATTGGTGCGGGCTTAGCTGCGATCGGCGCTGGTATTGGTATCGGCCAAATCGGTAAAGGTGCGGTAGAAGGTATTGCTCGTCAGCCAGAAGCTGCTAATGACATTCGTGCAAACATGATCGTTGCTGCTGCCTTCGTGGAAGCGGTTGCGCTCTTCGCTGTGGTAGTTGCCTTCCTGGGTAACAATCCAGCTTAATGCACAAAAAATTACAGGCTCAAAGCACAGGGCGGAGAGCCTGTATTTTTTAGATGTTGTTTTTTAAACACGCAATTGAAAATTATTAAATAGTCATTATGTATTTGTTAGAATTAAACCCACTCGTAAAGCCGGAAATCGGGCTCGTATTCTGGAGTTCTGTTGCCTTCATTTTGTTGCTGGTTATCCTGGGTAAGTTTGCCTGGAAACCCATCATGAAAGCCATCAACGAAAGAGAGCAGGGTATTGCTGATTCCATCGCCACTGCCGAAAAAGTGAAACTGGAAATGGCGCAGTTGAAAAACGATAACGAAGCTTTATTGGCAAAAGCCCAGGAAGAAAGAGCGGCTATGCTTAAAGAAGCAAAAGAAATAAAAGACAGGATGATCAACCAGGCAAAAGATGAAGCAAGGGTACAGGCTGCAAAAATTGTTGCCGATGCACAGGCTTCTATCAACCAGCAAAAAATGGCTGCCATGGTAGATCTAAAAAACCAGGTAGGTAAGCTGGTAATTGAAGTAAGCGAAAAAGTGTTAAGAAAAGAACTGAGCGATAAATCAGCACAGGAAAATTATATCCAGCAGCTGGCAAATGATGTAAAGCTTAATTAGCCAATTAAGTAATTAGCCAATTGGATAATTAGCCAATTAGCCAATTGTTGTAATAATTGAAGAGTTCAACAATTATCACATTATCACATTGGCCAATTATCACATTATCAAATTATCACATTAAAAAATTATGAATAATCCCCGTTTAGCAGGTAGGTACGCCAAAAGTTTGCTGGATCTTTCAGTAGAACAAAACAGCCTCGATGCGGTGTTTGCTGATATTAAATTGTTGCAAAGCA
Source organism: uncultured Chitinophagaceae bacterium (assembly GCA_965649585.1). Lineage (GTDB taxonomy): Bacteria > Bacteroidota > Bacteroidia > Chitinophagales > Chitinophagaceae > Ferruginibacter. The sequence goes on from CBFGLL010000133.1 coordinate 4,342, forward strand.
TTATCAAAAGCAATCCCGACTTTGTAAACCTGTTAAAAAGCCCTGTGATCGCTTCTGATAAAAAAGAAAAGATCATCAGTGCCGTTGTATCCGGAAAAATAAGCCGCATTACTACCATATTTATCCAGCTGCTTACACAAAAAACAAGGGAAGCTAACCTGCCCGAAATTGTGAAGGCTTTTATTGAGCAATACAATGAGCTTAAAAACATTCATGTAGTAAAGCTCACCACGGCTACACCCATCAGCGATGGCCTCAAGGATTCTATCGTAGCTAAATTAAAATCAGATACCGGCCTGGAACATATTCAACTGGAAACAGCAGTAAAAGATGAACTCATCGGGGGCTTTAAACTCGAAATGAGGGGCAACCTTGTTGACGCCAGCATTTTAAGAGACCTCAACGACGTAAAAAAACAATTCGCTAACAACGAATATATCCATAGCATACGCTAGTACACTTAACTAACTGATTGTAGTGCCGCTTTTTTTGAGCGGCATTTTTTATTTTGAGCGACATTGCTTTTTTTATGGCACGGCGATCAAAATCTTTTATAGTAAATCTGAAGTGCGGAATCTTCTAAAGCATCAAAAAGTTCAATTTTCCCGTCTTTAGTCAACAAACCATATTTTGGAATCTGCTTAATTTTAGAAAAAATTGAATCTTGGTTATTATAATTTCGCCGAAAATTCGGAAATTTTAACAACAGGCTGTTTTTTTGGATATAAGCAGCCCAGGCACTTTCTGCCTTATCCAGCGAAATAAAGACTAAATTGAGATTTTGATAATTATCTGGCAGCTTAACTATTCTAGGTATTTCCTGCAGGCAAGGGCCACACCATGTTGCCCAAAAATCGATCAACGTTGGTTTACTTTTAAATTTTTCAATTATGGTTGGCAGATTCGTAGCAACTCCTGTAATATCAAAGAACTTATTCATTTCTTTCTTGTCGCCACTTACAAACTGTGATATGTAATCGTCTGATACATATTTATTAAATTGTGATTCTTTGTTGCGACGTCTTAATTTCTGGAGCTCGTCTACTTCAATTTCAAATTGTTTTGATTTCGCTACATTTAGCAAGGCAGATGTAATATAATTGTATACATAGGTGTTACGTTCAACAACTGAGTCCATCGAATTGAGATAGGCCATCACTTCATTGCCGTTCGCTAACATGTCAATTGGCTTGTAGTAAATTGAAGATGAAATATTAGTTGCCAATAGCCGAAGTACAGTATTTGATAAGGGCGTTAATGGTATATTCTGAAATTCATTTAAATATTTTTGAATTCTATTGCGAAATTTCCCGTTGGTTTTTAAACATGGAATTGAAGGCTTGAAGTAGTAATACGATAGTGCCAGTTTTCGGGCGGCAACGTACCCTGAAACTGCGCTTCTATCGGTGGCGTTCAATTTTTTGTCCGCCGAAAAATGTTGAATATTTAAATCGATCTGTCTGAAAGTTGGGGCCAGCAATGTGTCAATGAAATCTTTGTTGGCACAAACTTCTTCTCTCAATACGGTAGATGACACATCCAGACTTCTTAAGTTCCCGGAAAAAAATCGTTCTATCAGACTGCGAACTTGATTCAGGTGTGTGTTTTTCTGGTTATCACCGATAATAGTGATTCGACCAGATTCCTCGATCAACGTTATTTTCTCTGGGTATTGTACAACATAGTTGATTTGGCTATCGATGGTTATACTAATGATCTCGCCTGGCAATGTTTTTAACGTTAAAGCAGGATTGTTTTTATCTATGGTATAAATCTTTCCCGATAATGAAAAAAAATTGGTGTGAGTAACCTTGGCTTCCCGGTTATTTTCGAGTTTTGAATTAATGTGAAAGGGAATTAGTTCTCTCGATGACTTACACGAAAAGCAAGTTGCCATGTAAAAAATGAGTAATGCTCTAAATAGGGATAACATTTGCTGAATATTTGAAACCTTGGGAAAACTTTGTAGTAAATTTTCCCAAGGCATTGACTGAAATCATTATCGAAACTTGAGCTGTTGCTATTCTGACAAAGCTAATTTTGAAATTACATTCTTATTAATAGACATTACAGGAAAATTTGCATGTACACCCATTTCCATTTCCAGAATCATAGCATCTTCCATCCAAGGTTTGTTGCCCATATGTCCCACAGTCGACGGTTTTTCCAGCACAGTCTGCATCTGAGTTGCACGTGGCTTCTCCTTCCACTGGATAATTTCCACCAACAATTTTCATTAAGTCATCCCTAGTTAATTTTTTCATGTTTTCTAAAATTTGATTTTCCCACAGCTGTTGCTCGCTGTGTAAAGTATTATTCTTTCGCAGGCAACTAATTTAAGCATTGTACACTACTTAAATCTACGAATTTAATTATGCTTGCAGTTCA
>CBFGLL010000134.1:0-6657 GCA_965649585.1 uncultured Chitinophagaceae bacterium
TCCTGCAATCATTGTGATATGGCTGTTTGGAGAAGATGAAGTAGATGCATTGCTGGTGATGAGCCAGGTGGTGCTAAGTTTACAGCTAGGATACGCCATCATTCCGCTCATCCATTTTGTAAGTGATAAAGCAAGCATGGGAAATTTCGTGATAAAAGCCTGGGTACAAATTGCTGCATGGGTCATCGCTTCCGTGCTTGTATTCCTGAATCTTAAAATGTTACTGAACGAAGTATCCCCGGTAATGGAAACGGGAACTGTTCTGCAAAAAGTTGCTGTAATAGGGGCAGGATTATTTTTTGGCAGCCTGTTGCTCTATATCATTTTTCATCCGCTGCTCAGCAAGTTCAGGAAAAAAAATCTGCCGCAATCGCCGCACAAGCAGGCGGGCAACATTATTATTTCTTCACCACCTGCGTTGGAGCAAATTGCAGTAGCACTCGATTTCAGCAGCAACGATAGTAAACTCATTTCGTATGCGCTGGCGCAGGGCAAGCCTGGTACTACCTACCTGCTATTACATATTGTTGAAAGTGCCGGCGCTAATTTGCTGGGCAAGGACTCTGATGACTTTGAATCGAGAAAGGATTTGGAGCAGCTGCAGGATTATGTGCGCCAGTTAAAGGAGCAGGGATTTGAAGCAAAAGGAGAGATCGGGCACAGAAACCGGGTAAAAGAAATTGTACGCATCGTGCAGCAAAGTGGTGCTGATATGCTGGTGATCGGCGCCCATGGTCACACAGGGCTAAAAGATTTTGTATATGGAGCAACTGTGAATGCAGTAAGGCACCAACTAAAAATTCCTGTGCTGGTTGTTACTTTGTAATTGTTTTTAACTGTTGATCAAGATAGGCAGACCATCTTGCCTGCTCTTCCCTCAACTGGCCGTTTTTGGTCTGGCCGTCATACTCCTGTTGCATACGATTCATCAATGCAACCGCATCGTTATAAATGCGGGGAAGCATCACGTTATAATTAGACTTGTTGATGCCAGATGATTTTAGCTTTTCGAAAAACATAGCTGCGGCGATAAAACTGATATCAAAATGCTGCTGCTCATGCGCCAGGATATAGCTGGTGGTTTTACCAGGTTTTACCCAACTACTGTTTTTGTTGAAATAGCAATACACCGCCACGTTTAATTGCGAAGCTGTACCTGTGTTTTTAAAATCTGCTTTGTAACCAAAGCCAGAGGCCGTCATTGCTGCAGCGATGGATCCGTTTTCGGGCTTGCCTTTAAAATCACTCCAAACCAGGGGTCGCTGCGAGGAATAATAAACCGTTTCGCTACCGGCCATCGTTGTTTTTTCCGTCCAATAAACATTTAATGAAAACTGTGCCCTGGCAGAAAATGCCAGCAGCATGAGCGAAAAAACCAGGATATGTTTTTTTGGATGCATGTTGAAGTCACAAAAGAACGAAGGCCCACTTGATTATTTTATTAAGAGCGGGTGAATTAGAAATAGTTTAACAGCCCTTAAATGCAAGCACTTCAAAAACTTTATTGGCTACCGTTTCTGCACTTATCTGCTGCATACAACCTGCATCTCCATGCACCGGGCAGGGTTTGTTGCCAAACACTGACGAAGGCCTGCAGGGAAGGTTGGATTGAAGGGCCCATGATGGATCTTGTCCCCAGCCATAAAAACCTAGCCATGGATGGGTGCCACCCCAGATTGAAACCACCGGCACGCCATACAAAGAGGCAAGGTGCATATTTGCAGAATCCATGCTCAGCATAATATCCAACTGAGAAATAATATTCAATTCATCTTTAAACGAATACCTGGAAGCCATGTTAATTACCCGGCTGTTTTGAAACCATTGATCTACCGAAGCCAGTTCTGCTTTTGTTCCAAAAAATAATAAATGCATTTTTTCATTTTGAAGTAAATGCGCAACTACTTTTTCCATTTTGCCGATAGGATACATTTTAGCAGCATGTTTGGCAAAAGGAGCAATGCCAATTACTACAGCACCTGGCGGAGTAACTGGTAAAAGCCTGGCATCAGTTTTCAGTTTCGAATAACCTTGCTGGATATTCAATGAAACAGGATAACCTAATTTTGAAAAAACTTCTCCATACCGTTCAAAACCTGTTTTTAAGGGGTGAAGATTTTTGTTTATAGCACGGGTGAGTGCTCGCTTTTCTAGTCTACCCTTATCAATTACTGCAGAAGGTTTTGCCAGGAAAAAACGAAGTAGTTTTGTTCTTAACACGTTGTGCAGGTCGGCAACGGCATCAAAGGAAATTTCCCTCTTCAACTTTCTGCTTAACTGGTACAGGCCGAAAAAACCTTTGTATTTTTTTTTTACGTCAACTCCAATAAAATGCAGGCGCTCTATACCCTCGAAAAGCGGGGCTACAAATGGCACGGATACAATGGTAACCCGGAGCCCGGGATGCTGGTGCAGCAGGTTGCGAAGCACAGGCACGCTCATAGCAATATCGCCCAGTGCGGAAAAACGAAGAACCAGGATATGTTTGGCGGTGCCCATTATTTTTTCTGGTACAGTACCGGGTTGAGTGATTCATCATTGTACATCTTCATTTGTTTGTACACTTTCATGAATTTTTTACCCTCAGCAATATCGTGCAGCAACTGTTCGATTGCTGTTGAAAGATCCACCCTTTGGGTGAGCAACACGTTTAGTTTTTGCCGGCAATTATTCCGATGCTCTTCAGATGCGTCCGTTCTGTCTGCCTCAATCTGCATGTGAAATATTTTTAGTTCCAGGATCGACAGGCGATCAATGGCCCACGCCGGGCTTTCGGTATTGTACACCGCATCCTGCTTTATTTCAACATTACTATAGGAATTCAAAAACCAACTGTCAATAAATTCAACCAGGTCGGTGCGATATTGATTGCTTGCATCAATCCTTCTTTTAATCACCAGCGCTTCAACTGGATCTATCTGTGGGTTGCGGATAATATCTTCCAAATGCCATTGCACGGTATCCACCCAGTTTTTTACGTACATCAAATGCTCGAGGCTATCCTTTTGGTACGGATTTTTTAATTCTGCATCCACAGAATCCTGCTGATGATAATCGTTAATGCTTTGCTGAAATATGTTGATCCATTTATCTACTTGCATAATCTTGCGTTATTGTTCAATGTAATTTAATTCTTTTCCGTAGGTTTCTTCGCTTAACGCTGCTGCAAGCACGCTAATGATCATAATGATAATGCCCGTTACCAAACCTGCCTGCAGGTAACTCATAAAGCCCTGCAGCCAGTTGAAGAAAAATAATATTACATAAAGGGCCCCTCTCACCATATTTGGAACCGTGGTGGCCGCGGTAGCCCTGAGGTTGGTGCCAAATTGTTCTGCTGCCATAGTTACGAAAATGGCCCAGAAACCAGTGCCAAATCCTAGCGCTGCGCAGATGGCATACATACCAGCAGCAGAACCGTTTTGCTGGGTAAAATAAAAACCGATCGCTATTGCGGTAATTCCATAAAAAATAAACAAGGCTTTTTTGCGGCTCTTCAGCCATTGGCTCACAAAACCCACCAGTATGTCGCCAATGGAAATGGCCACATATGCATACATGGTAGCTTTGCCGGGATGGATCTTTCCATTTACACCCAGCTCTTTTGCAAAATCATTAGAGAAAGTCACCAGCACACCAATTACATACCAGGTAGGTAAGCCGATAAGGATGGCGAGCAAATATTTTTTCAGCCGATGCCGGTTGGTGAAGAACATAAAAAAGTTGCCCTTCGCCACTTCCTTCATTTCTTTCACTTTATGAAACATGCCGCTTTCAAAAACGGAGATGCGAAGAATGAGCAGGCAAAATCCCAAAGCACCCCCGATAAAATAACAGGTGCGCCAATGAAAAGTTTGAGAAATAAAATAAGCTGCCACTGCACCCATTAAACCAATACCTGCAACAAAGGATGTGCTCAATCCTCTTTTATCTTTAGATGTGGTTTCGGTTACCAGAGTAATGCCAGCCCCTAACTCCCCTGCTAATCCCACCCCGGCAATAAAACGAATAAGTGCATACTGTTCCGTGGTTTGTACAAACCCATTGGCAATATTGGCAAGGCTGTATAAAATAATGGAACCAAACAGTACGCTCAACCTGCCCTTTTTATCGCCCATGATGCCCCAGATAATTCCACCGAGCATGAGCCCCAACATTTGTATACCGATGATAAACTCACCATCCTTTTTTACAAGTTCCTCGGACAAACCAAGCTCTCGCAAGCTTTCCAGGCGAACAATACCAAATAGCAGCAGGTCGTAAATGTCAACAAAATACCCCAGTGCTGCAACCAGCACGGTAATACTGAAAACAGAATTTGATCGCTGGTTCATGAAAAATTAAGGAGCAGGATTTTTTTTCTTTTTTGCGATAAATAATTTGTAGATCACCGGTAGTGTTGTTACTAACACAATACCCAGCACAATTATTTCCAGGTGCTGCTTAAGATCAAAATTGAAACGCTCTAGAATTATTTTGTACAGGTAATGCCCGGCAAAAAGCATGGTGAAAGCCCAGGCAACACATCCAACTACGTTGTAGTAATGAAATTTCTTTTTATCCATGGCAACAATGCCGGCTACAATGGGTGCAAAAGTGCGGATGATGGGTAAAAACCTGGCGATCACAATTGTGCTTGCACCATTTTTTTCATAAAAATCGTGGGCCTGGTGCAGGTACCGTTTCTTAAATAAAAATGTATCCTTTCTTTCATACAGTGCGGCGCCGCTTTTTCGCCCGAACCAATAACCCACAGAATTGCCGATTACACCAGCTGCAATCACCAAACCAGTGAGCAGGAGTAAATGAAGAAAGTCGCTGCCGATATTAATACCAAGGCCCTTTGTAATAAGCTCATTACTATAAATACCAGCTACAAATAATAAGGAGTCGCCCGGTAAAAAAAATCCGGCAAACAACCCTGTTTCTGCAAATACGATAAATAAAAAAAGCCAGAGACCACCGTTTACGATGTAAAATTCGGGGTTCAACAGGTCTCTAAAAGTAATTTCCAGTAATTCCATCTGCAAATAAACAATATTCCGTCCAATCAAAATCAACCATAAGCTTCCTCAGCAGCATAATGTTTTTGTATACTTCTTTTTCACAATTAATGCAGGTTATCAAAAAAAGCTTGTCCCCAAAATGGAGGGGCGGTAAGCATTCTATTAAATATTTACTTACTTTTCCGCATTATTTTTTCTTTAAACCAAAATCACTGTATGAGTTTATTTGTAAGAAAACCCATGGAAGCCCTGATGAGGGAGGCTGAAGAGTCAGGTTCGCACACCTTAAAACGAACCCTCGGTGCATGGGGCCTGGTCGCTTTGGGCATTGGAGCTATCATTGGAGCAGGTCTTTTTTCAATTACTGGTATGGCCGCTGCAAATCATGCGGGACCAGCTATAACCATTTCATTTATTGTTGCTGCCCTCGGCTGTTTATTTGCCGGTTTATGTTATGCAGAATTTGCTTCCATGATCCCGGTGGCAGGTAGTGCATATACCTATTCATATGCTACGATGGGTGAATTCATTGCGTGGATCATAGGTTGGGATCTCGTACTAGAATACGCCGTAGGCGCTGCCACGGTGGGCATTAGCTGGAGCAGGTACCTTGTAAAATTCCTTGAAGGTTTTGACGTTCATCTACCACAGGCACTTACAGTAGGCCCATGGGATGGCGGAATTATTAACTTACCTGCGGTGTTTATCATTGTATTGATGAGTTTATTGTTGATGAAGGGCACAAAAGAAAGTGCTTTCGTAAACTCCATTATCGTGGGTTTAAAAATTGCCGTAGTTATCATCTTTATCGTTTTAGGATGGCAGTATATTAATAACGACAACTATTCACCATATATCCCTGACAACACCGGCAACTTTGGTGAATTTGGATTTAGTGGTATTATTAGAGCCGCAGCCATTGTGTTCTTTGCCTATATTGGTTTTGATGCTGTAAGTACAGCAGCACAGGAAGCAAAGAATCCAAAACGAGATATGCCGATTGGCATCCTGGGCTCATTAGCCATTTGTACCTTACTTTATATACTGTTTGCACACGTGATGACGGGTGTTACCAATTATTCCACGTTTGCGGGTAAAGATGGGATTGCTCCTGTTGCACTTGCAATTGATCATATGGGAACGGCAGATGCCAGCGGCGCAGTAACACCAGATTATCCATGGCTTAACCGTGCTATTGTTGTTGCAATTCTTGCTGGTTATGCTTCAGTGATCCTTGTGATGTTGATGGGTCAAAGCCGTGTGTTCTTCAGTATGAGTAAGGATGGTTTGATCCCAAGAATTTTTTCTGCAGTGAATCCAAAAACCCAGACACCGGCAAAAAGTAATTTATTATTCATGCTGTTTGTGAGTTTGTTTGCGGCATTTGTACCTGCCAGGGTGGTGGGTGAAATGACAAGTATAGGAACTTTATTCGCATTCATCCTGGTATGTATCGGGGTATGGGTAATGCGTAATAAAATGCCAGAATTGCCGAGGGCATTTAAAACGCCGCTTGTTCCATTGGTACCAATCCTGGGTATTGTTACCTGCCTGTTCATGATGGTATTCCTGCCAATGGACACCTGGATCCGCCTATTGGTTTGGATGTTGATCGGGTTAGACATATACCTGGTATACGGCGTTAAACATA
>CBFGLL010000135.1:0-6626 GCA_965649585.1 uncultured Chitinophagaceae bacterium
TTATTACCCAACTAACTGATCTACAACGCCATTGATTTCATCAATGCGCTTGTAATTCACGGTGTAATAAATAAATTTTCCATCACGCTGGGTAGACACAATCCCTGCCCTGCGTAAGATAGCTAAATGCTGAGATGCTACAGATTGCTCAAGACGAAGACGAACATAAATTTCTGTAACGGTGATCTTTTTTTCAGTTTCGATCAGGTTAAGAATTTGTTGTCTCAACTTGTGATTCAATGCCCTCAATACCAACGCCGCTTTTTTTAGATTGTGATAATTTATTTTCAGCGTGTCTGTTGTTTCCTGAGCAGTAATGTTTACTTGCTCATTTGCTAATGTTTCTACGGTCATAGGAATAATCAATTTTAAAAATGCTTGAACTAATAATTAAGCTGCAAATATACGCCACATTAAATATTTATGTTTTCTAATGTTTGTTAAAATGAAGAACTAAACTAAATTTTAACTATTGCCGAAATAAAATTCTTTGATGTAGAAAGGCTCTGCATAAGCCAGGTCTGCAAATTGATTTGTAATAAAACTGTCATGTGCCAATTGTGCAAAGGCAGTACTTACATCGTATCCTGTTGAGAATAAGGCGTTAGGGTGAGTAGTGAGTTTTTGCCACTTCGGTATAGCATCACCGCAGAATAGAATTTTATGGTCTTGTAATTGTTCAATGAATGAATTTTGATCCAGGATTTTTGCATGCGGGGCAAGAATTTCTTTTCCATCTTTTTTGTAAACAGCTGTAAAAACTTCCATTCTGCGTGCATCAATCATGGGAATACATAAATCCGCAGCATTATTTTGTAGTAAAGCGGCTACAGCAAGAATATTTAAATTGTTGATGCAGATCAATGGTTTGTTTAGCGCATAACAAATTCCTTTTGCTGCAGCCAGGCCCACCCGAAGGCCTGTATAAGAACCTGGTCCATTTGCTACTGCTACAGCATCTGTTTCCTTTAATGTGATGCCGGCCTTATCCAGCACATGTTGAATTGCCGGGTGCAAAAAAGTTGCGTGTGTTGTTACCTGTTCATTTTGTACGGAGGATAAAACCTTTCCGCCTGCTGCCAACATCACGCATGCAGTAGTACCCGCAGTGTCAATATGGAGAATGGTTGCCATTAGTTGATCACCAGTTTTGAAAGTGATAAAGCGGGTTCGTAAATTTTATCTGAAGCAGCTAATTTTTTTAAAAGCGTGTAAATATTTTTTACGCCAATTATTTCTGCCCATTCAAAAGGACCATAAGGATAGTTGGTGCCGAGTTTCATAGCAATATCCATTTCAGATCTTGTACTGACTTGTTGTTCTTCGGCAAAAAATGCTTCGTTGATGATCATCGCAATCACCCTTGCAGAAATAAAGCCCGGCTCGTCGGCACATTGAATTGGTTTTTTGCCGAGCAAATCCAAAACAGCTTTCTCATTTGGCTTTAATTCACCATGTATCTCCCAAACCTGGTTTTTTAAAAAACCTGTCCATCCATTAATACGGATAGCATTTTTTGAAGGATCAACAGCATGTACTACACTATTTAAAAAAAGTGGGTGTGCAGTGATAGGGTGATCGTTGGTGCAGGCATTTTCTGAAAGATCAAAAAATGCCCCTGCATCTTTGTAATGAATAAAATCCTTAACATCATCTACCAAAATCCACTCAGCTTTATCATTAGCAGACCTCAATTCATTAAAAATGTTTTGTGAACCGTGCACTACAATTTTCATCACAGCTTTTTTTTGCAAAAATAGGTGGTTGATAAAAGATATATTTGTTCTTCAAAAATTAATACTACATGAGCAAACAAATTATCAATACGCCGGATGCCCCGGCACCTATCGGGCCCTACAACCAGGCGGTACAGGCAGGCAATATGCTTTTTATTTCAGGGCAAATTGCACTGGTGCCCTCCACCGGCGAACTGGTTACCACGGATACTGTTGCCGAAACCACGCAGGTAATGAAAAACCTGGCTGCTATTCTTCAAAAGGCCGGAACAGATTTTTCTTCCGTTGTTAAAACAACCATCTTTTTAAGTGACATGAGTTTATTTGCTACCGTAAACGAAGTGTATGGAAGTTATTTTTCAGATAACTTTCCGGCAAGGGAAACAGTAGCAGTAAAGGGGTTACCAAAAGGCGTGAATGTGGAAATAAGTATGATTGCAAGTATATGAAACAGGTGTTGATTACGGCAAAAGTGCACGACGTGCTCATCAAAACATTTGAAGAAAATGGGTGGACAGTAAACTATTTGCCTGAGATTACCTATCATGAACTACTGGCTGCCGTAAAAGAGGCAGACGGTCTTTTTGTAACTACCCGGCTACAGATCGACAGGAACGTAATTGACCATGCAGCAAAGCTCCAATGGATCGGCCGGCTTGGCAGCGGCCTCGAATTAATAGACACCGCCTATGCAGAACAAAAAGGTATCGCCTGTTATAGCAGTCCCGAAGGGAATTGTAATGCAGTAGCCGAACATGCACTTGGCATGTTACTAAGCCTGTTGAATAATTTAAACAGGAGCTCGTTGGAAGTGTGCAAAGGTGTGTGGAAGCGTGATGAAAACAGGGGAACGGAACTGTGGGGCAAAACCGTTGGTATTGTAGGTTACGGGCATACCGGGGCGGCTTTTACACGGCTGCTGCTCGCATTTGATGTAACGGTATTGGCTTACGACAAGTTTAAATCAGGTTTCGGGAATGCCAGGGTAAGGGAAGCAAACCTCGAGCAATTATGCCGCTATGCGGATGTGATCAGTTTTCATGTGCCGCTGAATGACGATAGCAGGCATATGGCTGATGAACATTTTTTTAATGCATTAGAACGAAAGCCTTACATCATCAATACCTCAAGAGGTGCTGTGGTGAATACTGCTGCGCTGATAGAAGCGTTAAAATCCGGGAAAATTGCAGGAGCTGCTTTGGATGTGTTGGAAAATGAAAAATTAAATACATACACGCAGTTGGAAAAGGAGCAGTTAAACTATTTGTCATCGCTGCAAAATGTGCTCATTACGCCTCATATTGCCGGGTATTCGCATGAAGCTTTTTATAAAATGAGCAAAGTGATACTGGAAAAGCTGAAAATCGGAATATAGGTTTTCAACGAAATTTAGCTATATTTGTAACATATGCAACGCCTTAGGCAATCTAGGGCGTTGTATTTTTTTTCTATATACTAAAAGAATTTTTATGGCAGGAACAAATTATGTGACCCAGGAAACATTTGAAAAAATGCAAGCCGAACTCCATACGTTGAAATCGGTTGATCGTCCCGCCGCAAGCGCTGCTATTGCTGAAGCAAGGGAAAAGGGAGACTTGAAAGAAAACGCAGAATATGACGCAGCCAAGGAAGCACAAGGCCTCCTGGAGGCAAAAATCAATACATTGGAGGCGGCCCTCAACAGCGCCCGCATTTTAGATGCCAGCACCATCGATACCAGCAGGGTGAGCATTCTTACAAAAGTTACACTAACAAATGTTGCCACAAAAAAGTCGGTAACCTACCAGATCGTTTCAGAATCTGAAGCAGATCTCAAAGCGGGGAAGATATCAGTAACATCTCCTATTGGCAGTGGATTACTCGGCAAAACAGTGGGGGATGTGGCAGAAGTAAAAGTGCCGGCAGGATTGCTGAAGTTTAAAATTGAAGCTATTTCTGTTTAAACATTTTCAACTATTTGAAGGGGCCTCCCATTGGGAGGCTTTTTTTATATTTACAATTAAAAACTGATGACCATATTTTCCAAAATAATTGCCGGCGAAATCCCTTCTTATAAAATTGTGGAAGACGATTATTTTATAGCCTTCCTCGATGTGTTTCCACTTGTGAAAGGCCATGTATTGGTGGTTCCTAAAATAGAAGTAGATAAAATTTTTGACCTTTCTGCCGATTACCTTTCCCGTATGTTGTTGTTTGCGCAGCCCGTTGCAAAAGCCATTGAAAAAACGATGCACTGTAACCGTTGCGGCATCAGCGTTGTAGGCCTCGAAGTACCTCATGCCCACATGCACCTCATTCCAATAAACTCGGCTAACGATCTTAATTTTACGCAGCCGAAAATAAAAGTAGAAAAGGAAGAGATGGAATTGATACAGGCAAAAATTAAAGCAGCCCTTGAATGATCATTTTATTCGCCCGGGATTTTGTTTTATAAAATCTGACCAGTCTTTTACTTTTTTTGAAGTGGATTGTAACAAAGGGTTTTGCTGGTAATGGTGGCATAAGGCTACCGATAACGCATCACTCGCATCCAGGTAAGCGGGCACTTCTTCCAGCTGCAACAAACGTTGCAACATTTTCATCACCTGTTCCTTGGATGCATTGCCATTGCCGGTAATAGATTGTTTTACTTTTTTAGGAGAGTATTCACATACATCCAGGCCTGCCTGCATGGCGGCGGCAATGGCTACGCCCTGCGACCTGCCCAGTTTTAGCATACTCTGCACATTTTTTCCAAAAAAGGGCGCTTCGATGGCAAAATGTTGTGGCTGAAACTGGTTGATCAGTTGCGTAATGCGTTGATGCGTTTTTTCCAGCCGCTGGTATGCATCGAGGCTTGTTGCAAATTTTAAAACGCCCATTTCGAGTACATCAATTTTAGATGACTGAACCGAAATGATACCATACCCCATCACCACTGTACCCGGGTCGATACCTAAAATGATTTTTGGTTTATTGCGCAAGTGAAACCTATTTTTACGGGGAAAACTCTTATAGCTGAGCAAAAGTATTAAAATAATAATCAACTATGTGTTGGGACCGGTACTCTTCGTGGTATTGTGTTTTAGTTTATATAAACATATAAGCCAGCAGGAAGATCTTGAACAACGATTTCAACAAATAAAATTCAGCTGGCAGCAGGCCGGCTTTTGGGTGGGCACTTTGTTATTGTTTTTAAACTGGGGAATTGAAGCCTGGAAATGGCGCATGCAACTGGCCCCGCTGCAAAAAATTTCTTTTAGCACCGCTTTTAAGAGCGTGATGGCCGGCTGTAGTATCACAATGCTTACGCCTAATCGTATCGGGGAATTTGGTGGCCGCATTTTGTATGTGAAAGAAGAAAACAGGTTGCGGGCTATTACCCTAACCATCCTGGGAAGCATCAGCCAGTTTTTGGTAACCGTGTTAGTGGGAACTATCGGTTTGATAGTGATGAAATATTTTTCCGGCAAAGACTCTGAAGCATTTACGGTGATACCAGCCTTTGTGAGCAACACCTTATTGGTAACATCTTTGTTGGTAACCGGATTTACATGTATGCTTTACCTGCAGATAGGTTGGTTGATTCATTTGCTGGAGCGGGTGAAAATTCTTAGCAAAGCGTTAAAATATGTTAAGCTACTGGAGCAGTTTAGTAAAAAACAATTGTTAAGAATCTTGTCTTTATCAGTATTGCGGTATATGGTATTTATATTGCAATACATGTTGCTGATGGATGTTATGGGAGTGGAGATCAGCTACCAGCTTAGTTTTTGGCTGTTGTCTATATTCTATTTGTTAATGGCAATTGCACCCACCATTGGGTTTGCCGAATTGCCGATAAGGGCAACAGCAAGCGTGGAGTTGTTTAAACTTTTTAGTAATAACGTAGTCGGAATACAGGCGGCTGCTTTGCCTATCTTTATCATCAATTTAGTAATACCAGCTATCATAGAAAGTATTTTAATAATTGGAATCAAAATAACAAAGGAAGATGAATAAAATCCTACACCCGGTTTTAATATTTTTAACGGTAACTGCCCTGTCGTTCACTCCGCAGGTTCCAGCGGAATCTCCGCAGGCTGACTTTTGCGGCATAAAGAACAGGGCATTTAAAGATGGTGAAACGGTAGTGATGAAAGTGTACTACAAACTTATTGGCTATACTGCCGCAGGCGAAGCTACTTTTACCACAAGGCTCGAACGTTTTAATGGTCGCCCTGCGTATCATTTTATAGGAGAAGGGAAGACCTACTCCTTCTTCGATAATTTTTTTAAGGTGAGAGACCGCTATGAAAGTTACGTGGATACGGCCACGCTACTACCTATGAAATTTATCAGGAACGTAAACGAAGGTGGTCACAAAATTTACAACAACGTAAGTTTTAATCAAAACAGCAACACCGCAGTAAATAATGAAGGCAAGGTTTTTAAGATCACAGATTGTATGCAGGATGTAGTGAGTGCCATGTATTATGCCCGTAATATTAACTTCGACAAATACAAGCCAGGTGATAAAATACCCTTTGATATGTTTCTTGATGATGAAATATATCACCTCTACATCCGCTACCTGGGAAAAGAAAAAGTAAAAACGAAGTATGGCAAGTTCAACGCCATTAAGTTTAAGCCCTTGCTTGTAAAAGGAACTATGTTTGAAGGAGGAGAAAAAATGACCGCATGGGTAAGTGATGATCCCAACCGTCTTTTATTGCGTGTAGAAAGTCCAATTTCGGTAGGAAGCGTAATTGTTGATATGAACAGTTACCGCGGCCTACGGTATCCGCTTACATCTCTTATCAGTATCAGGTAATCATCCTGCATAATTTAGATATTATCAAAAGGCGGCTTGTGCCGCCTTTTTCAATTCACCTATGGTTAATAACTAAAACTGTTGTGTTATGTACCATT
>CBFGLL010000136.1:0-6502 GCA_965649585.1 uncultured Chitinophagaceae bacterium
CCAGGAAAAACTTTCCATACTCGCCGATGCGGCCAAGTATGATGTGAGCTGCTCCAGTAGCGGCAGCGATAGAAAAAATCACAACAAGGGATTGGGAAATGCCAGCAACGGAATTTGTCATGCCTATACCGAAGATGGCCGTTGTGTGTCTTTATTAAAAATTTTGCTCACCAACCACTGCATTTTTGATTGCGCTTATTGCGTGAGTCGTAAAAGTAATGACATCAAGCGGGCAGCTTTTACCGTACAGGAAGTAGTGGATCTCACCATTAATTTTTACCGGAGAAATTATATTGAAGGATTATTCCTGAGCTCCGGCATTTTTGGCAACCCCGATTATACCATGGAGCGTTTGATTCGTGTAGCAAAAAAACTTCGTACGGAACATAAATTCAACGGCTATATCCACCTAAAAACAATTCCCGGTGCAAGTGAAGAATTGATGAAAGAAGCTGGACTGTGGGCCGATCGTTTAAGTATCAACGTAGAAATGCCCACACAAAAAAGCCTGGCATTGTTAGCTCCTGATAAAAAGCAGGAAGACATGATCAAACCGATGCAGTTTTTAAAACAGGAGATCATTGCACACAAGGAAGAAAAAAAGATTTTTAAGAAGGCGCCCAAATTTGTTCCTGCCGGGCAAAGCACGCAAATGGTGATTGGAGCAACGCCGGAAACAGATCTTGAAATATTGTACCTGGCAAATGGATTTTATAAAAAGATGAATATGCGCCGGGTGTATTATTCCGGTTATGTGCCCATCAGCAACGATAACCGTTTGCCGGCGATTGGTACGCCAGTTCCAATGATCAGGGAGAATCGTTTGTACCAGGCCGATTGGTTATTGCGTTTTTATGGGTTTAAGGTGGATGAAATTGTTGACAAACAAAATCCTTTGCTGGATATGGATATTGATCCCAAACTTGGCTGGGCTTTGCGCAATCCTGATATGTTCCCGGTTGATATCAACAAGGCAGACTACCAGCTCATCATACGCATACCGGGTATTGGCATTCAAAGTGCCAGGAAGATATGTGAAGCAAGAAAGTTCGGAACTGTGTCATGGGATAACCTCAAAAAGATAGGCATCTCTTTAAACCGGGCCCGTTATTTCATCACTGCCAACAAAGACTTTGAATTAAAAGATCTGCAGCCCATGCAGATAAAACAACTTATTCTCCAGGATGGGCACAGCAAATACAAACCAAACTTTTCAACACAGATAAAATTGTTCTGATGACGGTGGTAACTTATGATGGAAGCTACGAGGGTTTGCTCACTGCTGTGTTCGAGATTTACGAATACAAGATCGCCGGGCCTGATATTGTAAGGAACGATCGAAGCAATGGAAGTTTGTTTTCTACTATTCACCATGTTGAAACTAACGAGGAGAAAAGCAACAGGGTTTATAAAAAATTAAAGGATAAACTTTCTGCTAATGGGCTTACACAACTCTTCAAAACATTTTTATCTGAACAAAAGGAAATCGAAAATTTGATCTACCGCTACATTGTTTATGTGATGTCTTCCAAAATTTCTGTTGAATACAATTTTGGCCATCCCGATGTGCTGCAGGTACAACAAACCTGGAAGAAAGTACACAGGGAAAAACATCGCATGGAAGCTTTTGTGCGGTTTCAATTGTCAAAGGATGGATTGTTTTATTGCCTTATCCAGCCTGATTTTAACGTGCTTCCCCTTATCAGCGGGCATTTTGAAAAACGGTATGCTGACCAGCGTTGGCTGATATACGACAGCAGGAGAAAATATGGACTGTATCACAACCTGGAAAAAGTTGAAGAGGTTAGTATGCATTTCACCGAAAACGTACATGATCAAAAACCCATGCTTAGTATCGCCGATGAAAGAGAAGAACTGTATCAACGATTGTGGCAACAGTATTTCAATAGCGTAAATATTGCTGCACGCAAAAACATGAAATTGCATATTCAACATATGCCAAAGCGGTACTGGAGATGGCTTACGGAAAAGAAAGGATGAGTTAATGGATAACTGTAAAATTCCTTGATAAAAAGATTAATTCTATTGAAGTGTCGGGACAGTCAAAAAGTCTCTTGTAAAAAAAAAATTTAAAAAATATTTGGCTGTATCAAAAAAATAGATTCATCTTTGCAGAGCAAAAAA
Organism: uncultured Chitinophagaceae bacterium; assembly: GCA_965649585.1. Lineage (GTDB taxonomy): Bacteria > Bacteroidota > Bacteroidia > Chitinophagales > Chitinophagaceae > Ferruginibacter. The sequence continues at coordinate 2,146 of CBFGLL010000136.1, forward strand.
AATTAATAAACAAGAACATGTCACGCATACAATTACATATCGAACTGGCGAATGGCTTTAGCCCGAAAGGCGATAGTGCATATTGCGGAGCATGTATCTTTGAAAGATAGTTTATCAAAACAAATTCGATGAGAACGAGGCCCCGCAAGAGATTGCGGGGTTTTTGTTTTCTGGAAGATAGTTGGAATTTTTAAAAAATATTTTTGAGCGTTGTGCAAAACTAAAGGCAGCAACATCTCATTGAACAAAAAACGAAATTATGTTAAAGGAATTTCATACAGGGCGATTTAGCATAGCAGTTGATATTTTATCAACAGGGCAATGGTATGCTTTAACGTTTACGATGAGTCTCCCGAATGAGAAAAAAAATAATAGTGATCAACATTCATGGCCGGATAGTATTGGCACATAGGGAAACACCTGTGTACAAGAACCCGGTCGCAAAAACGACCGGGTTTTTTAATGCCCGTTACCGAGATGAAATTTTTAATAGCAGTATTCATCGCAAGATTTATTGTGGTGAATATCGATAAACTCAGAAAAAATTAAGTGCAGAAGGAGGAAGCATTCCCCGCCCGTGCCGGAGTATCATTCGGCATGACATGCAGCGGGGATGCTTTAAAAAAACTATTCCCTCTGAAACAGGCAACGAAAGTTGCCGATACTGGTTCGTAGCTCAATGGATAGATGCACCGGGCTTTTAACCCGGGGGTTGTGAGTTCGAGTCTCACCGGGCCAACAAAAGGAAACATAGTTCAATGGCAGAACGGGTGGTTGTTAACCATTTAATGAATGTTCGAATCATTCTGTTTCCGCTATGGTGCTTTGGCAGAATGGCCTTATGCGTCCCGATTGATCGGGAAGATCGTAAGGTTCCCTGCCTGTCGGCAGGCAGCAATTCCACGGAGCACCGCAAACAGTTGAAAGTTGAAAATGAAAAGTTGAAAGTTGGTATGCCGTTCAAGAGTGCGACGCAACTATGTTGAATTGAAAAACAAATGGTGATAACATAAAAATTAAACACCCCTTGGGTAAAACAATGGAAGATCAGCAGAAATGGAGAAAATTAAATGGACAGAGGATCATGCAGTCCATCTCCAAAGAAGTGAAACAGGTAATTCCTGCCTGCCGGCGGGCAGGGAAAAAGAACATGCCATGGGCAATAGTATCAATGTGTGTATTGGTACCGATAGCCAGGTAAAAGGCGCCTGCATTGAATTTGCCACTGTGATCGTGTTTGTGAGAAAAGGAAATGGTGGTTTTATGTTCATCAATAAAGAAATAGTGATGAACAAAATGAACATCAAAGAAAGGATGATGCAGGAGGTAGCCAGGAGTATCGATGTGGCATACGAGATCAGCCCTGTGTTGGAGCATTTTGATATCAATGTTGAAGTGGATGTAGATATCAATACCAACGAAATGTTTAAAAGTAATACTGCATTAAAAGATGCTGCCGGATATGTAAGCGGGATGGGCTTTATGCTTAAAGCTAATCCCCAGGCTTGTGCCAGCAGTAATTGCGCAAATAAAATGGTTCAATAAAAAAATAAAATTAAAATGTTAGTTATAGGAATATTATTTACTGCCTGGCTCGCTTATGCCTTGATTGTTAAGGCCAGGCAGTGGATTGAAAGAAAGATCGCACATACAAAAGAGTATAATCTTTTTGAACATGAGTACCTGGAAAGCAAGGCTTTTTATGTACACTTATACAACTCGGTACCCGTGGTAAGTTTTATATATGGGGTTGATGTGGCCGCAGCTTACAAATACATAAGTGAGCGCTACAAAAATAATATTGTAAACATTTACCAAAACCTACGTTACAACAGGGATACAAAACGGCAAGAGTTTTCAAGAACTTTTTTCCAACTCGACAATCGGTTGCTGATTGAGCTTGGCGCCGACTACGCAGAAGTTTTGTACGGCACTGATGCCTACGATAATGTGGCAGCGCTCGTCAACAACCTGGCTGAAATGCAAATGCCGGAAAAGAAAAGAGAGTTTGAGATAAACATCGTTACACACAGTTCTTATGGTTTCGAATTAAAAGCCATACCAATTGCGCAAACGGAACTCGACGTTAACCTTTACTTTAATGACGACTTTAAAGCTGTGGACGAACTCATTAGGCAAAAATTAAATACGAAAGGGGAGAAAGGTATAGTATTGCTGCATGGTTTGCCGGGTACGGGTAAAACAACCTATCTCCGGTACCTGGTTGGTAAATTGGACAAACGGGTGTTGTTTATGTCGCCGTCTATTGCGGGCAGCTTAACCAACCCGGAGTTTATTGAATTGTTACTGGACAATCCAAATTGTATTCTGATTATTGAAGATGCAGAAAACATTATCATGGACAGGAAGTTCAATAGCAATTCAGCCGTTGCAAACCTGCTGAACATTGGTGATGGTTTATTAAGTGATTGCCTGAGCGTGCAGATTATCTGCACCTTCAATAGTAGTCTTGCTTACATTGACAGCGCCCTGCAAAGAAAAGGAAGGTTGATCGCCGAATATGAATTCGAAAAATTAAGTATCACAAAGGCGCAAGCCTTAAGCGATCACCTGCAATTAAAAATACATGTGCAGGAACCTATGACGCTTGCCGAATTGACAAATGCGGACAAAAGGGATTTTGTAAAACCCCTGTTGCAGCCGATTGGTTTTCGCAGGCAGGAACCGGTACAAGTATAAAAGTGATATCAATTGCCGGCATGCTTGCCGTGCCGGCAATATTTTTTAATATTATGAAACAAGCAGTTGTGCAGAGCTGGGGTTCAGTGGCGTCGCACACTTGTACATTAGTAATGAACTGAAAAATCAAACCACAAAGCGACAAGGGTCAATAAGCGTCACAAAGGCTTAGTGCAGCTTGGTGTCTTGGTGCCTTGGTGGTTCAAAAAAACAAAAACAATGAGCAAATTAAAAATAACAGGAAAAGAATTAAGAGCTATCGGCTACCCGGAAGGTCCGGTGATCAGCATAGCTATGAATTTGATGCAGAAGAAATACAAGCATCAGAACAAGGAGGATGTGATGGAACTATTAAAGAAAATTTTGGAAGCACCGGTAGAATTTGCAAATGATGCAGTGCTGGGATTGATCGCTGAACAATTGATACCGAAAGAACCTGCAGAGGGCGCAGAAATTTCATTGAACAAAAATGGAATTGCCTTCAACGTTTTCGGGCAAGAACATATTGAAGAAGGAGCTATGCACCAGATGTACCAGGCAGCTAAATTGCCGGTAAGTGTTGCGGGTGCTTTGATGCCGGATGCGCATAGCGGATATGGTTTACCGATCGGTGGCGTGCTTGCCACTGAAAATGCAGTAATTCCTTATGGTGTAGGTGTTGACATCGGTTGTCGGATGTGTTTGAGTGTGTTCGATATCAACCCGAAGCAGTTGAAAGACAAGGAAGCTTATTTTGCAAGAGAGATCAACGAAGCTACTTTGTTTGGAAGCGGCGCACAATTCGACCGTGCTGCCAACCACGAGATCATGGAGAATGAATTGTTTTACGAAATGCCTTTGCTGAAAAAATTACATGGGCGTGTGTGGAAGCAATTGGGTTCATCCGGAAGTGGTAACCACTTTGTTGAATTCGGTGAAGTGGAGATCAAAGAAAAAGACGAAGTACTTGGTTTGGAACCGGGCAATTATGTTGGTCTTTTGTCTCACTCCGGTTCAAGAGCGTTAGGTGCCAATATTGCGAACCATTATACCAAACTTGCCATCAGCAAAAGGCGTTTGCCACAAGACGCAAAAAATCTTGCCTGGTTAACGCTGGATGAAGCTGAGGGAATGGAATACTGGCTGGCGATGAACCTGGCGGGTGATTACGCCAGTGCCTGTCACCATATCATCCATGAAAAAATTGCGAAACAGTTGGGTCAACGTCCGTTGAAGATGGTAGAAAATCATCACAACTTTGCGTGGAAGGAAAAATGGAACGGGCAGGAAGTGGTCGTACATCGTAAAGGTGCAACTCCGGCCGGAAAGGATGTGCTTGGAGTGATCCCGGGATCTATGACAGCGGATGGCTTTATCGTAAAAGGTAAAGGTGAAGAAGCTGCTGTTAATTCTGCCAGCCATGGTGCCGGAAGAAAGATGAGCCGTACCAGGGCTATGGCTTCTGTAACTGATAAACAGTTCAGGGATGAATTGCAAAAGTTTGGTGTGAAGCTATTGGGCGGAGGTTTAGATGAATCAGCTTTCGCTTATAAGGATATTGAAGTAGTGATGCAGTCGCAGAGAGCTTTGGTGGATGTGGTGGGTAGGTTTACACCAAAAATTGTAAAAATGGATGGCGCTAAGCATAGAAGCTGGAAGGATAAAAAGAAGGGAGATG
>CBFGLL010000137.1:0-6473 GCA_965649585.1 uncultured Chitinophagaceae bacterium
ATGAAGAAAATAATAATAATCGCCATCACAATATTTTGTTTCGCCGCATTTATTTCGTGTGGCAACAAAACCAGTACTGAAACAACCAAGGAGGAAACTCATGAAGAAGCTGGCGAAGAACATGAAAATGAAAATACAGCAACGCTTACTGATGAACAGGCAAAAGCTATTGGCATCGAATTAGGTACTATCGAGCAAAAGGAGTTGACAAAGTCTATAAAGGCAAATGGCATCCTCACAGTACCTAATCAAAATAAAGCCTTTGTAGTGCCTCTATTCAGTGGGGTTATCAAAACATTGAATGTACAACCAGGTAGCTTTGTAAATAAAGGCCAGGCAATTGCTACAATTGTCAATCCAGACCTGATACAAATGCAACAACAACTCCAGCAGGTAAATGCTCAAATAGCATTATCAGAGATTGAAGTAAAACGGCAGAAAGAACTCGTGGAAGGCAATGCTGCACCCCTCAAAAGATTGCAACAGGTGCAGACCGAATTGACAACACTTAGAAGCCAACGCAATGGATTGCAAAAACAACTTTCTGCTGTAGGAGCTTCAAGAGGCTTTTCCTCGGCCATTGTGGTAAGAGCTCCAATAAGCGGTACTATCAGTAAGGTGTCAGCGCAGTTGGGTAGTAATGTAGATGTCAGTTCGCCGATTGCTGAAATAGTAAACAATTCGCAATTGCATTTAGACTTGTACGTATATGAAAAAGATCTTCCAAAATTAAGACCTAAGCAAACTATCCATTTCACTATCACAAACAATGCCGGTAAAGAATACGATGCCGAGATATTTTCTATCGGTACCGCTTTTGAAAGCGATAGTAAAACAATACCGGTGCATGCAAAAGTGATGGGTGATAAAACTGGCCTGATTGATGGAATGAATATTACAGCCTTGGTAAGCTTGGATAAATCAACCGTGCCATCAGTACCAACAGATGCAATTGTAAACTTTCAGGGCAAAGATTACATTTTTGTTGTCACAGATGCTCACACAGAAGATGAACACACAAAAGCTGACACTGCTAGTTCCACTCAGATAAAGCACAAGGAAACTGGAGACTCTAAGGAGAAAGGAATTACTTATGAAAGAATACCTGTGGCCAAGGGAACCACAGATGTAGGTTATAGCGAAATAACGCTATTGAAAGAGTTGCCTCCCAATGCAAAAGTCGTAACTAAAGGTGCATTCTTTATATTAGCAAAAATGACCAACAGTGGCGAGCATGAACATTAATAAAATGAGTATGGAAACTATACAACTTTTTTTGGACGTTACTAGATCACAATTGAACGATCAGTGGAGTACTGTGCTCGCCGAAGATTTAAAGGCATTGCCTTCAGTTACCCAGCTCCAGATTGTAGCTCCAAATGCAACTAACCAGGCGCAAGTATCTTTCGATTACAATTTGGAAGAAATATCATTTGAAACGATTGAGAAAATGATAGAAAGCAGCGGAACAAAAATCGAAACGCTAAATGTGCATTTCCCTTCTAGTTTTACAGGGGTTGTAGATGCTTATGGAGCAAGCGCTATCAGTATCTTAGTACAAGAGAATTTAATGAAAATTGAAGGGGTAATAAGTGGGGTGATTTCAGAAAGAGGATGGTTAAAAGTGGAGTTAGATCCAAGCGCTGGAAATAAGCAACGGGTAATAAGTGAAATTATAAATACTACCCTCTCTTTTTCTGACTACAAAAAAGGTGAAGAAGCCGCCGAGTAACAGCAACTATACATTAACAAAAAATAAAGTCATTCTTATGTATTTTTACATTCATAAAACAAACAAAAATGAACAGATTAAATTGTTGGAAGTGTGTAGTGATGCTTGCTTCGATTGTAGGAATGATCGGAGTTTTCAGTGCTTAATTAAAATTACACAATCATAGTAAAGGTTGCAGTTAGAAATAGCTGCAACCTTTTATTTACCAAAATCAGAACAATGAAACTATATTTTAATATTCCCGATTCTCTTTATCCATTTTATAAAGAAGAATTAGAAATGGGAGAAAAATTCTTAAAAGAAGGAAAGTTGCAGGAATGTTGGAGGCATTATGAAAGGGCTCACATCATTGGGCAGCGGTACCCGTTACAGCATTCTTACGTTCATTGGTGCATGCTAAGGTTTGGTATAAAAATAAAAAGTACAAAGGAAGTATTTGGCCAGATAACAAGATTAGTTTTTGGAGGAGTAAAATCATTTGTTGGCAAAGTCCCCATTGGTAATACAGGTGGAGCAAATGTTCCTCCACTAAAACCAATGGAAATACCGGCAGACATTCAAGAAATCTTAAATAAAAATTCATAACCATGGCTCATCAACATATTTACGACAAAGACGGAAAACAACTGTGTTGCACACAGGAAGAAAAGATTTATGCGAAAGCTGGTGCAAATAAAATACTGCATCCGGAACACAGCGAGGGTGATGGTCACGACCATGATCATGAACATTCAGATGATGATGGGCATGACCATGGGAATAGTGATCAAACTACTATGCAGATGTTTACTCCACCCATCATTAGTTTTATTCTGTTGATGATTGCAATTGCTTTAGATAATTGGATACCTCAATCATGGTTTACAGGTTGGGTACGCATTGCATGGTATATAGTAGCCTATATACCTGTCGGTTTTCCTGTAATAAAAGAAGCCATTGAAAGCTTTGCAAAGAAGGAAATATTTTCAGAGTTCCTGTTAATGAGCATTGCAACTGTGGGTGCCTTTGCAATTGGCGAATATCCCGAAGGCGTAGCAGTAATGTTATTTTATGCCGTGGGTGAAGTGTTTCAAACATTAGCAGTCAAAAGAGCAAAAGCAAATATCAAGTCGCTCCTCGATCAACGTCCGGATGAAGTAACCATTCTAGAAAATGATCAACCAAAAACCGTAAAAGCTGAAAGCGTAAGTATCGGTGCCATCATACAATTAAAAGCAGGAGAAAAACTTGGATTGGACGGAGAACTGATTTCTGATACAGCTTCCTTCAATACCGCAGCGCTCACAGGAGAAAGTAAGCCTGACACAAAAGCCAAAGGCGAAACAGTTTTAGCGGGTATGATAAACTTAAACACCGTTGCCCAGGTGAAGGTTACAACTGCCTACACAGACAGTAAGTTGAGTAAGATCCTCGAACTTGTACAAAATGCCACCGCACAAAAAGCACCGACAGAATTGTTTATCAGGAAGTTTGCAAAGATCTACACACCAATCGTTGTATTCCTTGCAATCGGGATCTGTTTTCTACCGATGCTTTTTGTTGATAATTACATTTTCAGGGACTGGTTATACCGGGCACTGGTATTCTTAGTTATCAGTTGTCCGTGTGCGTTAGTTATATCAATTCCTCTTGGTTATTTCGGTGGCATCGGGGCAGCAAGTAAAAATGGTATACTTTTCAAGGGGAGTAACTTCTTGGACGTCATTTCAAAAATTCAAAACGTTGTCATGGACAAGACCGGCACCATGACCGAAGGAGTTTTCAAGGTTCAGGAAGTAAACATCAAACCCGAATTCAATAAAGATGAAATGTTGGTCATGGTCAATGCATTGGAAAGCCAAAGCACCCATCCTGTGGCTACTGCAATTCAGCAACACGTCGGAAATGTCGATACCGGTATCAAATTGAATAATGTAGAGGAGATTGCAGGACATGGTTTGAAAGCAGAAGTAAATGGAAAAGAATTGCTGGTTGGGAATTTCAAGCTGATGGATAAATTCTCCATCAAGTATGATATCGACCCTGCAAGTATTGTTTACACTTTAATAGCTATTGGCTACGATAAAAAATTCGCAGGCTATCTCACCATTGCAGATAAGATAAAAGAAGATGCACAGGACGCAATAAATAAGCTACACAGTTTGAATGTAAAGACTACTATGCTCAGTGGAGACAAATCAACTGTAGTGAAATTTGTGGCCGATAAATTAGGCATCGACAATGCCTTTGGTGACCTATTACCTGAAGACAAAGTGAATAAAGTAAAAGAGATTAAATCTCGAAATGAATCGGTTGCTTTTGTCGGTGATGGTGTCAATGATGCACCGGTGGTTGCATTAAGCGATGTTGGTATTGCAATGGGAGGTTTAGGAAGTGATGCAACAATTGAAACTGCAGATGTAGTAATTCAGGATGACAGGCCTAGTAAATTGGCAATGGCAATAAACATTGGGAAGCAAACAAAGAAGATCGTTTGGCAAAATATTATCCTGGCATTTGTTGTAAAAGCAATTGTGTTGGTATTAGGTGCTGGTGGTCTTGCGACAATGTGGGAAGCTGTTTTTGCTGATGTCGGTGTGGCACTACTAGCAATCCTAAATGCTGTAAGGGTTCAAAAAATGAGCTTTTAGAGGGAATTATTGGAAACCTTTTTGGAAACCTCTAACGAGGATTTTTGACCTATTTTGAGGGTATAATAATGAAAAAGCCCACAGAATTACGTTATCTGTGAGCTTTCTGCTCCCCCTGTTGGACTTGAACCAACGACCCTCTGATTAACAGTCAGATGCTCTAACCAACTGAGCTAAGGAGGAATTTACCCTCAAACTTTCGTTTTTGGGATGGCAAAAATAAGGGTTTTTAGTTTGTAGAAAAAAAATAAACAAAACTATTTCAGCCAGTTAAAAAGGCCATTTTCCGGGAGGCCAATATAGATACCATCTTCCCTGGTTTCTACCGGGTAGGTTTTTAAAAAGTAGCCTTCGCCACTGGTATTGCGGCCATTTTGTAGCGAGAAGCGGTAGCGGTGCAAAGGGCACACGATATTACCTAAACTATCCATATATCCATTGGCAAGGGGTCCGCTGGCATGGGGACATTTTGCAGCGCAGGCTTTGATTTGCTCTTTGTGAAGGGCGATGCAGACCTTTTTATCTGCTACGCTGATTTCTGCGAGGCCATCGGGGGAGAAGGGGATCTCGGCTTTGGATGTTGCTATTTTATGCCAGGTGAGTTTGCGAGTCAATGCTGTTTAGTTTTTAAAAAAAGGGTTTAGTAATTACCAGTTTCCAATCAGCTCGATAAAGGGTTAGTTGCTGTAACACATTCGATCCCGATTGCTCGGGACAGGCAGGCTTCAGACAGGGGGTGATTCGTTTCTGTAACACATTCGACAAGCTCAGTGTGACAGAAGGTGATCCGTTAATAAAAATACTCCGCCTTATATGGATAACGGATACGGTACATATCCCTTACTTTATTCAAGATGGTTTGACGGAGTTGGTCGATATTTTTTCTTTCGATGGCCGAAACAAAAACGCAGTTGCCTTTGGTTTCTTCCTGCCAGCGTTCTTTAAGCTCCCGCAGGATATCCTGTTTTACTTCGTCTTCCAGCCATTCGTCAAAAACCTCTTCTTCGTATTTATCCATTTTGTTGAACACGGTAATAGTAGGCTTTTCAGCACAACCCAGTTCGGCCAGGGTTTTATTTACCACCGCCAGTTGATCTTCATACTGCGGATGAGAAATATCTACTACGTGCAATAATACATCTGCTTCCCGTACTTCATCCAATGTGCTTTTAAAACTCTCCACCAGGTGATGAGGAAGTTTGCGGATGAAGCCTACGGTATCGCTGAGTAAAAAAGGGGTTTGCTCAAACACTACTTTTCTTGTGGTGGTATCCAGCGTGGCAAACAATTTATTTTCTGCAAACACATCACTTTTACTCAGCAATGTCATGAGGGTGCTTTTACCTACATTGGTATACCCCACCAGGGCCACCCTTATGAATTCTCCACGATCTTTTCTTTGGGTGAAAGCCTGCTTATCAATTTCTGCAAGGCGCTTGCGCAGTAAACTGATCTTATCTTTTACAATACGACGATCGGTTTCAATCTCTGTTTCACCGGGTCCCCTTGTTCCTACGCCACCACCCTGGCGTTCCAGGTGTTTCCACATACCCCGCAGCCTGGGTAATATGTACTGGTACTGGGCAAGTTCTACCTGGGTTTTGGCCTGGGCTGTTTGTGCACGGCTCGCAAAAATATCGAGGATCAGGTCACTACGATCGATGGTTTTTACCTTTAGCTCTTTTTCTATATTCTGAATTTGGGACCCTGTGAGTTCATCATCAAAAATCACCATACTGATATCTCCCTTGAGAAGAATATAGTTTTTTATTTCTTCCAGCTTTCCCTTGCCAACAAAGGTTTTGGTATCGGGGTGCTGCAATTTTTGGGTGAACCGTTTTACGGTGTGGGCACCTGCAGTTTCCGCCAGGAATGCTAATTCATCTAACCACTCAGCAACCTGGGTTTCTGTTTGCTCTTTTTGAACAACCCCTACAAGTATTGCTTTTTCCGCTTCCTGTATTTTTAGTTTTTTCTCAATCATGATTTAGTCCATAGTCCATGGTCTATAGTCCATAGACCGTATTATGCTTCGAATTTCGTTGTAAGGTATTGCTTCTTCTTATTTAGTAAGCCGAAGATATGTGATAAAACAAAAAACGTTCCGTGTG
>CBFGLL010000138.1:0-6419 GCA_965649585.1 uncultured Chitinophagaceae bacterium
TTATCCATAAATCATCAATAATTTACTTTTCAGTTTTTTTTACTTCAAAATTCAACATCCGGAAGGCAAAACGCAAGGCATGTGCCAGGGAGGCTTTTGTATTGATCTCTGAGAGATCGATACCCAGGTGCACCACTGTTTGTGCTATCTCGGGCCTAATACCGCTGATGATACATTCTGCACCCATCAACCTGGTGGCGCTCACCGTTTTCATTAAATGCTGTGCTACCAGCGAATCCACGGCAGGCACGCCCGAAATATCGAGGATGGCGATGCTACTTTCCGTTTCTACAATGCGCATCAGGAGGCTTTCCATCACTACCTGCGTGCGGGAACTGTCGAGGGTTCCAATAATGGGTAAAGCAAGTATACCATCCCATACCTGTATTACGGGTGTTGATATTTCTGTTATTTCACTGGTTTGACGCACAATTACCTCTTCCCTTCCCCTGATAAAGGACTCAAATGTGAAAATTGCCAGGCTGTCAATGAGTTGATTGACTTTGTGACTTTCCTGGTAAAGCACTTCTATATCCTTGATTTCTTTTTCCAATACTTTGCTAAAAGCCGCTTTTAAGCTAATTACAAATGCACCTGTTTCCCGGGGAGAATAACCCTGCGAGGCACGACTGCCCGAAATACCTGACAGCACTTCCAGGGCTTTTTCATATTCCGGCGCATCTATATCAGTAAAATTCTCTCTCTTCATTCCATCCAGCAAAGCATGCAGCAATTCCTCCGACTCATGCCGAAGGTCTTCATTTGTCATAAGATCCTCCCGTAGTGATACATCAGCCAACTGCTGGCTCATCCATAATTCCAGTATCTCTTTGTGCTTTTTGCTGAGAATAGCACCGATTGTATTTTTCATGTAAACATTTTAATATGAGCGCTTAAGGTACAATAAATGGGGAATATAATTACCATGAATTTGAAACCTGCTGTTCATTTTGATTAAGTAGATTGATTTTGCAATATATTTATCCATTTAAATCAATTTATAAGCCGCAATTTTCAAATGGTGCATGATTTGCGGTAGAATCGCCATGGCAATAAGAATCTTACTGGCCGACGACGAAGAAGACATTCGTTATGTGCTGGAAATTGTGTTGAAAGTAGCTGGATATGATGTGACCCTTTGTTCAGATACCAGCTTTGCCAACGACCTTGACCATGCAAATGTTCCAGACCTTTACCTGCTGGACCGACATATGAATGGCGCAGACCTGCTGCAGATCTGCAGGCAGTTAAAATCGCATCCCAGAACACAGGATATACCTGTTATTATGGTTTCCGCGGATCCCACATTAAAAAACCTGTATATGGATGCAGGTGCCGATGACTTTGTACCCAAGCCTTTCGAGCGCTACCAGTTACTTGATGCCGTAGCCCGGCAGCTAAGGAAAAAAAACATTATTCCAGAGACCAGCTCCTGAGAGATCCCGTTTCTTCATTCATAATGATAACATCCTTATAAACAATAAACTAATATTTTTAGTATTTTTATACTAAACTATTTAGTATTTTTGTTTCGTGGAAAAAGCTCAGATCATAGCAGCTCTTAAAAAAGAGATCATGCCTTTACAGGGATTACAACAACCCGGCTGCCCTGCTTTGGATAAAGCTTTATGGTTTTTGCAACCCTCTTTTCCGCAGCAACAATTTCCATTGGGTTGTATGCACGAGTTCCTGGCAGCCGGCCCCGAAGAAATGGCCGCCACCAGGGGTTTTATCCATACCCTGCTTTCGCATCTATTATCACAAAATGATACTGCTGCATGGGTGGGTTCCACCCGTAATCATTTTCCCGTAGCCCTCTCCCGTTTTCATACATCGCCCAATCAATTGTTATTTATACAACAGCAGCGGGAAAAAGAATTATACTGGGTGGTAGAAGAATTTTTGAAATACAAGCCACTCAAAGCTTTGGTAGCAGAACTTGAAACGCTTGATTTTACTGCTTCCCGGCGTTTTCAACTGGCCATAGAACGTTCGGGTATTACCAGCTTTATCATTCGCAGGCCTGCTGATAAAAACAATAACAATATTGCCGCAGTAAGATGGCGGATACAAAGCCTTCCCTCTATCTCCGATGAAATATTACCCGGCATTGGTTATCCTTCCTGGAAAATTGACCTGCTAAAAGTAAAACATGGCAAACCTGCATCAGTAGAACTGGTATGGCGTTATGGTAGTTTGATGTTGCGTTCGCAAATGCAAGCCACCTCCATACAGCCCCAAAAACTCGCAGTATGAACCGGCTATTTGTTTCCATATGGTTCCCATATCTATTGCCTCAGTGGTATTTTAAAAAACACCCTGCTTTACAAAACAAACCATTGGTGATCACTTTTGCTCATGGGGGAAGATTACTGGTAAAAGCAGCCGACTGCCTTGCAAAAAAAAACGGGATATATACTGGTATCAGCCTGGCCGATGCAAGGGCATTTTGTACCGGGCTTAATACCATAGAATATGAAACAGGCATGGAACAAAAATTATTACATGCAATGGCTTTATACATGTTGCGTTTTACGCCAGTTACATCCGCAGATGCCGAAGATGGGCTGCTGCTGGAAGCCACAGGCTGCTGCCATTTGTGGAAAAACGAACAACAATACATTGCTTGTATTCAACAACGATTTGCTGAATTAGGTTACACCGTGCAGGTGGCATTGGCACCTACCATCGGTATGGCATGGGCACTGGCACGTTATTTACCGGGCACAGTGCTGCTGCAGGCAACCGATATACAAAAGCTGTTACCAAAAATACCGGTGGCTGCTTTAAGAATAGATGCTGGCATCGTTTCAAAACTCCAGCTGGCAGGACTATATCATCTGCACCTTTTGCTGCCTATTTCATTCACAGCTTTGCGCAGGCGTTTTGGGAAAATATTAATCAGCCGTTTACAACAATTTTGGGGAGAAGCAGCAGAATGGATCGATCCGGTAGAACCACCTGCAACTTTTTTTGAACAGTTACACTGCCTGGAACCGGTGTACACGGCTACTGCTATTGAAATTGCCATCCAGCAATTACTGGATACGCTATGTGCCCGCTTACAAAAAGAACAAAAGGGCTTAAGGGTAGCTACGCTTTGTTGTTACCGCATTGACCATAAAAAAGTAGCCATCAGTATTGGCACCGGGCAGCCATCTGCCAACCCAGTTCACCTGTTCAAATTATTTCAATTAAAAATTGAAACCATTGCACCGGGATTTGGAATTGAACTATTTACCCTTACTGCCAACAAATTCCAGGACGCAGCATCGGTGCAGGATGCATTGTGGACAAATGCTAAACCTTTAATGAGCCAGCAACTCAGTGAACTCATAGACAGGGTTCGGTTAAAATTACCGGGCATTTCCATATACCAGTATTCACCCAAAGAACATTACTGGCCCGAAAGATCTTTTGAAACAACCCATGATATACAAACCCAGCTGCAAAACGAATGGACCCCTACCCGTCCCAGGCCTTTGCACCTGCTGCAGGCACCGCAGCTGATACAGGTTACTGCACCCGTGCCCGACTATCCGCCACTCAACTTCAGGTACAAGGGGCAGTTGCATAAAATTGTAAAAGCAGACGGACCAGAGCGCATAGAACCCGAGTGGTGGATAGCAGAGGGATTTCACAGGGATTATTATTATGTAGAAGATGACAAAGGCCGGCGCTACTGGTTGTATCGTGCAGGCCATTACAACGGGTTACGAAATGAACAATGGTTTTTACATGGCTTTTTCCCGTGAAGGCATTTACAGTTGACAGTTGACAGTTGAATGTTGACAGTTGGCGAAGTTCATAGCAACTTGAACTCTGGAACCTTTGAACTTTTGAACCTCTTACACCTCTTAAACCTCTGAAACTTTTGAAACCTTTTTGAACTCTTCAACCCCATGTACACCGAATTACAAATAACAACCAATTTCAGTTTCCTGCGTGGTGCTTCCCACCCCGAAGAGATGGTGGAAACAGCACATGAACTGGGTTATGCTGCAATTGCCATTACAGATCGTAATAGCCTTGCAGGAATTGTAAGGGCATATACCGCCGCAAAAAAAACAGGCATACGATTTATAGTGGGCTGCAGGCTCGATTTACAGGATGGGTTTTCGCTGCTGGCTTATCCAACAAACCGTGCAGCTTATGCCCGGCTTTGCAATTTATTAAGTGTGGGAAACCTGCGGGCAGAAAAAGGAGAATGCATTTTATACAAAAAAGATGTGTACGAATATGCAGAAGGTTTATTATTTATACTGCTACCACCTGCGCAGCTCAATCATCATTTTAATTTTGATGATGATTTTATAGAAGCGGTTGCCGGGTACAGGCAAACATTGCAGCAGCAGCTTTTTTTGGCGGCCACCCGGCAATACCAGGGCGATGATGCCAAATACCTTCACCGGCTGGAAGATATTTCGGAACGGTTCCACATTCCCTTGCTGGCTACAAATGATGTGCATTACCACCTGGCAGAAAGAAGGCAGTTGCAGGATGTACTTACCTGCATCCGTGAAAAATGTACCATCTACGATGCAGGGTTCAGGCTGCACCCCAATGCAGAACGTTATTTGAAAGCACCGCAGGAAATGCAAAGGCTTTTTCGCCAGCACCAGCATTGTTTACAGAATATTGAACTCTTTGTATCGCAATGCAATTTTTCGCTGGATGAATTAAAATATGAATACCCCGAAGAACTTACCACAGAAGGAAGAACGCCACAGCAGGAACTGGCCCATCTTGCCTGGGAGGGCGCAGAAGAAAGATATGGTTTACCGCTTCCAGAAAAAACAGTTGCTGCCATCAACCATGAACTGAAGTTTATTGCCGCAATGGATTATGCACCTTACTTTTTAACGGTGTATGATATTGTACGTTTTGCAAAACAACAAAAGATACTTTGCCAGGGAAGAGGGTCTGCCGCCAACTCTACCGTGTGTTATTGCCTCGGCATTACCTCTGTAGATCCATCAAAATTTGATCTTTTATTTGAACGTTTTATTTCTTCTGCCCGCAACGAGCCTCCTGATATTGACGTGGATTTTGAACATGAAAGAAGAGAAGAAGTTATTCAGTATATCTATGAAAAATATGGAAGAGACCGGGCAGCCATTATTGCTACCGTAACCCAGCAGCATCAAAAAGGAGCCATCAGGGATGTAGGCAAAGCCATGGGGTTGTCTATAGATATGGTAAACCGCTTATCGGGTGCCATCTGGGAATTTACCGATGAATGGTTTGAAGGCAAAAGAATTTCTGAACAGGGGTTTGATCCCAACGATAAACATTTATTAAAAGTACTGGAACTTACCCGGCAGTTCATGGGCTTTCCACGCCAGCTGGGCCAACATACCGGGGGCTTTGTAATTACAAAAGGAAAACTCACCGATTATGTGCCGGTACTTAATGCCCGCATGGCACACAGAACCAATGTAGAATGGAATAAGGACGATATTGATGCACTCGGTTTTATGAAAGTAGATGTGCTGGCCCTGGGCATGCTCACCTGCATTAGAAAAGCATTTGACGAAGCAAGCCAACATTATGGGCTTGATTTAACCCTGGCGAATATACCGCAGGATGATCCGCAAGTGTATGAAATGATTTGCCGTGCAGATACCATTGGTGTGTTCCAAATTGAAAGCAGGGCACAACAAACCATGTTGCCCAGGTTAAAACCACGCTGCTTTTACGACCTGGTGATAGAAGTAGCCATTGTACGGCCCGGCCCCATACAAGGCGATATGGTGCATCCTTATTTACGAAGGAGAAATAAAGAAGAACCGGTGGAATACCCCTCCAAAGCACTGGAAGAAATATTAAGCCGCACTTTAGGTGTGCCCCTGTTCCAGGAACAAGCTATGAAGATTGCCATTGTGGCCGCCGGCTTTTCGCCTGCCGAAGCCGACGAACTCAGGAGAAGTATGGCCACTTTTAAAACACATGGATTGGTTACAAAGTTTGAAAGAAAACTGATTGATGGAATGTTATCAAACGGCTACCCATTGGAATATGCACAAAGAGTATTTCGCCAACTGGAAGGATTTGGAAGTTATGGTTTCCCTGAAAGCCATGCTGCCAGTTTTGCGCTACTGGTATATGTGAGCAGCTGGTTAAAATGCCATTACCCCGATGTATTTGCCTGTGCATTACTAAACAGTATGCCCATGGGGTTTTACCAGCCGGCACAAATTATTTCAGATGCTATAAAACATGGAGTAAACGTGCGACCGGTAGATATCAATTGTTCTTACTGGAACAATATACTCGAAGAAAAAGAGGGAAAATTTTATGCCCTACGTTTAGGATTCAGGCAGGTGAAAGGATTAAAAGAACAAGACATGCAATTGCTGGTTGATAAAAGAAAAACATCCTACCATTCCATCAACCAGTTAAGAGATATAGGTATGAGC
>CBFGLL010000139.1:0-6404 GCA_965649585.1 uncultured Chitinophagaceae bacterium
GTAGGCGATGAACTGGAAGCATTCCTGGAGGGAAACAGCATGCTAAAGTTTGAAGTGAAATAAACCAGCACCTGATTAATAATATTGAACCGCCTACCGGCGGTTTTTTTATTTTAGCTGGCTACCTGCAGCGGGTTTATCAAATTTCAACTCAAGTTTATAACCCATGGGTTCGTAATAACGAGACAATGTATTTTTGATGTTCTCCTCCGCCAGTCTTCGGTAGGCTTCATTATTTTCCAGCGTGCTTAATGCGGCGCTATACATTTGTTTTTGAGCCTGTGTTACATCTGCCATCGTAACTGTATTGAGGATGCCTGTTTGCTGCATGCTTTCCATTTTGTCCAGCCGCAGTTGCATACTCATTAATTGTACAGCAGGCAGGTAAATGGTAACAGTGTTTCCCTTAGTATCAATATTTATTTTTTGGTTGCGCATATCAACGCCATATTTTGCCTGGTAGGGAACGCTGAGCAATAAAGTATTTTCTGTAAAATAATTTTTGAATTTCTCCCAGGCATTTGCCTCATCGCCTTTGTTGGACACTTTTATCTGTGTGGAACCGCTCACTTCCAGGGAAGCCAGTTGAGCGATTTCTTTTACGATGGCCACATTCTGAACGATATCTGTTTTTGTTTTGCCGGTGCCTGCATTTTTACCTAGTAAATAAAAAGCCAGGGCAATGGCCGAAACCAGTATGATCAACACTGCATTACGTTTCATGCGTTTCTTCTTTTTTTAGGTTGCACCAGCCGGTAGCTGTCGTCTATCATTTCGGTGATTAAAGATTTTTTTAGCCCAGCCACGATTACCGTATTCCAATGTTTTTTATTCATGTGATAGCCGGGTAGAACATGCTGTGGAAATTCTTCTCTCAATTCGATTGCCTTTTCGGGATCGACCTTTGCATTGAAACTTAATTCAGGTGCATCGAGGGAAAGAAGTAAAAAGATTTTTCCATTGGTTTTAAAGACAAGTGTATCCTCTCCAAAAGGAAAACTTTCTTCCACCGCATCCTTTTGTAAAGCATAAGCCCTTATTTCTTCTACGTCCATAGACCAATAAAGATATTAAAATCAAAATGCTTCCAGGTTATGGCAACACAAAAAAAGTGGCGCCATTTTTATTGACGCCACTTGCAGATTACATAACCCGTAAATTATCTTAAGATCGTAAGATCTGTTTTAACACTGAATTTTCTTCCTCCCAGCATGGTGAATTCAACCACAGCATAGTATGTTCCATCCGGAACCGGTTTACCCTGGTAAACACCTGTCCATTTGTTACGATAATTCCTGTCGCTGAATACCAGGTTACCATAACGGTTAAATACATTTACCGATACGTTGGTTAGACAATCAAACTGGTCATACACTTCCCATGTTTCATTAATGCCGTCACCATTTGGCGTAAACGCATTTTTCACCCTTACACAATATGGGATCACTGTTACTATTACCTCATCTTCTGCCACACATCCCTGGCTATTGGTAATAGTGATAGTATAGGTGCTTGTTACAGCGGGGTTAGCTACAGTTGCCAATGTGCTTGTAGAACTTAGCCCTGTTGCCGGACTCCACAAAATGCTGGATGGTGTGCCGGAAGCTGTTGCCACCAAAGGAATACTTTCCCCGGAAACGATAGACAGGTCAGGACCCGCACTCACTGTTAACTCCGGAATAATGGTAACCGTTGCAGGCACTGTATTGGTGCAACCCAGTGAATCTCTCACAGTGATGGTATAACTGCCTTCGTTGGCAACAAATTCGTTGGATGATTGGAACACACCAGGGTTTGTACTGATACTGTATTCAAATGGCGCAATTCCTAGTGTAGGTGTTACCGTAATTGTCCCGGTTCTGGTACAAATGATCTGTTGTACGTTCACTGTACTTCTTACCGAATCAATCGTTAAACGCACAATAGCAGTGTCGTTGCAATTGGTAGCATTTGAAGCAATCAACTGGTAATTGCCCGAAACACCAGCTGCTGCCGGGTTCGTTACAGCCGACCCATTCAGCGTCCATGCAGTGGTAAGCCCTCCGGTGCTATATAATGTTGTGAGATCAACTGTGCTGCCTTCACAAATCATAATGGTTGTATCGGCTCCAATACTTGGGCGTGGAATTACCGTTACAATGGTAGTATCGGAACAAACCTGGCCCGTAGGCGTATAAGCCGTAACGGTGTACACATATTGCCCGGGCTCAGCTGGCACCACTACCCCGGTAGGGTTTTGCTGGTTTGATGTAAAGCAATTCGGCCCCGTCCAGATATAAGTAGCATTTGCCACCGCTGTAGAAGTAAAGTTGACCATAGAACCACCTCCCTGGCAGAAACGTGGACCAGAGTTGGTAGCATTGATGGTGCAACAACTGCTGGAACCTGTACCACCGGTTTGCTGGTACGAGATTTGGCCAGCGCCACCATTGTAGTTTGTAACAAGCAGTATGTAAAATTGTCCTGCTACTGCATTTGGAATAGTGATGATCTCTGTTGGATCAGCAGAGTAGCTGCAGTCCACGATATTGCTGGCCGAAACAGTACTGCAACTTGCGGCGCTCGTAAATGGCCCCCAGATCACAAAGTCCACATCAATAGGTACACCCGCTGTACTTGTTTGTGAAATGGTAAGCTCAATGCTTCCAGATGTTTGAATTTGTAAAGTGTAATAGGTTGGATTAGGCACCGTAAACAGGCATCCATAAATTCCCTGGCCAGGTACTGATCCTCCGCCCGATACATTCGGTAGTACATAAGGCGTTGTGCTGGTACAGAAAGGCTGAGCCGTTCCGCAAGTTGGCGATGGTGGTAATGGTGGCAAAACAATTGGAGGCAGTGGTGAACTGGCGCATATTTCATACGTACCCTGGTTGTCGTTTCCATATTCCCAGAAACGAACATAAATGGTATCGCCTGGCGTAAGGCCCGTCCTGGTGATCAATGGCATTGCGCCATTGCTGCTACCATCGTCATTACACTCAATCAGAGTGAGGTTATTACAGGTACCCCTGTAAAATGCCATACCCGCATCAGTTACTGTACCCTGCTTGGAGTCAACGGTGAGAGTTCCGGTACAAGGTACCACTACTTTATACCAAACATCTCCACCCTGGTAATTGGCGCAGCCGGGAGCCGGAGCCGTGCTGCCAAGCGCCGAGATGTTGTTAAATGGTTGAAAATTACATTGCCCATTTGGATCAACCGTCAATAAAGTTGCGTTGCAAGGCTCGTCATTTACCGGAGGCGGAGGTGGTGTACCTACGCAGATATTAAAGCTGGCATATGCTGTAGTGGTGGCTGTTGTCCACACCCTTATATAATATGTTTGCCCAACAGTAAGACTACCAACATTCAGGGTAGCACCCGTTAAACATTGCACTCCAGTAAGCGCTGCGCAACTGGTACCGCTGTACAATTGCATCGCCATTGCTGTAGTAGTACCCGTAATATTTAATAATGAAATTCTATGGAATGGACTGGTTGCTACAAAGCTGAAGCACACATCGGCTGTAGCACCGGCTGCAGAACAAGTTGGAGTGGGCACGCCTGTAGAAGCTGTACCTGACTGGGTGGTACCCGCTGTTACAACAGCGCAACTCAAATCGCTGTTTACGGTAAGCATTACTGCTCCAGAGCAATTATCATTTGCAGGTGGCGGCGGTGGAAATGTTACACAAATTCCGAAAGTGCCGGGGTTATCATTACCATACTCCCACACTCTGATCCATATGGTGCTTCCTGGTGTAAGACCGGTGCGCTCAATTCGAGGCATCAGTCCGTTGGGGCTATCATCATCATCGCATTCTATCAATGTCATTGTATTACAATCACCGCTGTAAATAGCCATACCACCATCGGTTATCACCCCAGTTTGCGTATCAAAAATGAGTGCACCACTCGCTGGCACCGTTACCTGGAACCATACATCGCCGCCATTAAAACTGGCGCAGCCTGGAGCAGGGAAGCCGGTAGAGTTGGTAGCTGAAGCAGTGGTAAATGTTTGGTAAGTGCAGGTGGCTGTAGCCGTAAGAGTAATTGCTGCACAAGGATCATCATTTGCAGGTGGAGGTGGTGGTGTTGAAACACATATATTAAAATTGGCGTAACCGGTTGTTGTTGCAGTAGTCCATACCCTTACATAATAAGTCTGGCCTACTGTTAAACCACTTTGAATGAGAGTATTACCCGTGCCACACTGCATGCCGGTAAGTGCTGCACAACTTGCGCCACTGTAAACCGCCATTGCCATAGCGGTAGCAGTGCCTGTAACGCCTGAAAGAGAAACTGTATGAATAGTATTAGTTGCCACAAAGCTATACCAAACATCATCAGTAGCGCCTGCTGCACTACAGGTAGGAGCAGGTGCACCCACGGTAGCAGTGGCCGACTGAGTAGTGCCGGGAGTGGTTACAGTACAGGCTGCTGTTGCGTTCACTGTGAGCGATGTTGCACCGGTACAATTATCATTTGCAGGAGGCGGTGGCGGAGCTGTAACACAAATACCAAAAGTACCGTTGTTGTTGCCACCATATTCCCAAACACGTACCCACACGGTGGAACCCGGGGTGAGGCCCGATGCTGTTATCATGGGCATTAATCCATTGGGGCTAGTATCGTCATCGCAACTAATAAGCGTCATGGTGTTACAATCGCCGCTGTAAAGGGCCATACCCCCATCGGTGATAACACCCGTTTGAGTATCAATAATAAGTGCGCCGCCGGCAGGTACCACCACCTGGAACCATACGTCGGCTCCAGCATAACTGGCACAACCCGGTGCAGGGAAACCCGTAGATCCGGTAGCGTTTGCGGTAGTAAAAGTTTGGTAAGCGCAGGTAGCACCCACCGTTAGCGGAATTGCTGCGCAAGGATCGTCATTACTGGGCGCCTGCGCATTCACCTGGAGGGATGCAAACAAAACCAGTATTACCGAAAGGGTTTTCGACACTAAGTTTTTTACTGTAAAATTTTGAAACGTAAATATGTTCATGATTCAATTTTTTTATGCGGGAAAACGGGTTTAGTTAGATGATTTTTTGAGATCGAACCTCAGCCCGATTTCGTGGGCGCCAGACCCACCTGTAAAATTGCTGATGGGTGTTTGATAATAATCATAAGAGTATGTGAGGCCGGCTCTTTGAAGAATTTTTACACCCGCCTGCAAACTCCACAGTTGCTCTACTCTCCAGGTAAGCCCCCACCATAATTTTTCCTGGTAGTTTACCAACATTCCCATTTCATATTCGCTGGGAGAATTTTCAATTACCCTCACCAGTGCATTTGGTATAAGGTAGATATCGTCGCCGGTTTGGATTTTGTAATTAGCGTTGAAATTATAATGGCGATACAATTTACCACCCTGGCTGGCATTCGGCACATCGGCCAGTTGTAGCTTTGATTGTACCAACTGGCTTACAGCCGCACCTACACTCAATTTTCCATTAGTATAATATAGGCCTGCTCCTGCATCAAAAGCCATTTTATTTTCTGCACCTGCCAGGGCCGGATCACTGCCCAATGAACCACTCAACTTACTTTTATCAATGGCATATTGAAGACCCCTGATCTCCAGCCCGATACCAAACTTATTTTTTTCGTTCTGGGATATGATATGTTTAGAAAAAGCCAGTTGAATACCCGTGCGGCTGGTTGGTCCAGTTTCGTCACGATAGATATATGCGCCCATACCAGATTTCAACTTTGCCAGGTTAACATCTCCATACAACATATAAGTGCGGGGATTACCCGGGAATGAGGACCACATGCTCCTGTAGCTTAGGCCAATCATATCCTTATTAGCTATACCGGCAGCACCGGCATTGTACATTGCATTGTGCTGCAGGTACTGGCTTGTAAAATGTAATTGTTGTGAGTAAACAGCGCTAATGGTAAAGATTAACGCTACCAGTAATGTAAATTTTTTCATGATAGCTTAATATAAGTGGACGCTAAAAATATAACAAATTGTTAAATAACCTGCCGGATTAGTAAAAAAACTACCCACTTACATACTAATCAATGAATTTCTACGTTGCGTATCTCTTTTGCCCTGAACAAGAACTCTTCAACCCGTGATTTTGGGATTCCCACCAGCATACTGCAGAATAATAATTGCTCCAGTTTGAGTACCTGGCCATTCATTTGCCGAATAAGAATTTGAACATCATTCAGTTGAGTGTAGTCAAACTGTAGTTCAAAATTTTGAAGCACAGGTTTTTGCACAATTGGTACTACCTGCAATGCAAGGGAGGTAACTGTTTTATATGCATGGATGAGGCCTGGCACGCCGAGCAGCGTTCCTCCAAAATAACGCACCACTACCACGGCGACATCGGTTAATCCCTTGCTATCAATCTGCCCCAGGATGGGCCTGCCGGCAGAACCGGAGGGTTCACCGTCGT
>CBFGLL010000140.1:0-6279 GCA_965649585.1 uncultured Chitinophagaceae bacterium
AGAGCTCACTTCCAGTTTGCCATCTTTTACAATCAACCAAGCCCAGCCACTACCAAAACGAGTGGTACCTGCAGTATTGAATTTTTCTTTGAATGCATCAAAAGAACCGAAGGTCTCATTGATTGCTTCTGCCAGTTTACCGGAAGGTGCGCCGCCTGCATTCGGTGCCAATATCTCCCAGAAAAATGTATGGTTCCAATGCCCGCCACCATTGTTGCGCACTGCCGGGCTGATGCTGCCAGCATTTTTTACTAACTCTTCAAGAGATTTATTTTCATTGTCGGTGCCTGCAATGGCCTTATTTAAATTATCAACATAAGCCTGGTGATGTTTGCCATGGTGGATCTGCATAGTGAGTGTATCAATATGCGGCTCCAGGGCTTCATGTGCGTAAGGTAAATTGGGAAGTGTAAATGCCATGATCTTAATTTTTATCGGTGAATAATCTATTGTTCCTCTGTCACAAATTTAACGCCTAAAAAAACAGTCGCCAAGTCAACAGCTATTTCTTCCTTAATTCGCAAGGTTTAGCGCCTTTGCTGAAAAAATGCTTTCATCAGGCCGGCGCATTCTTCTGCCATTACGCCACCATGAATGCTGGTTTTGGGATGAAACGGGTTTTTCTCACCTGTACTCCTGCGATAACTGTTTTTATCATCCGCCGCACCAAATACAATTCTCCCAATTTTACTCCAGTACAAAGCACCGCTACACATGAGGCAGGGCTCCACGGTCACATACAAAGTTGCATCTGGCAGGTATTTACTTCCTAAAAAATTATATGCACTGGTTAATGCCAGTATCTCTGCATGTGCAGTACTGTCGTTCAGCAGTTCCACCTGGTTGTGGGCCCGGGCAATGATTTTATCCTGCATTACCAGCACTGCCCCAATCGGGACTTCATCTTTATCGAATGCCTTTTGTGCTTCGTTTAAGGCCTGCTGCATATAGTACTCATCCGTCATGCAAAAAAATTATCTTTAAACAAATTTACTCAATGGCCACTGTTGATCAGTTAGAAGATTGTCGTTTATTTTTCAAAAAGGGAAATACATTGCCGTTTTACTTTCGCAGGCAACAATTAAAAAAACTGAAAAAAGCAATTATACAGCACGAAAAGGATATTTACCGGGCCTTATATGCTGACCTGAAAAAAAGTCCTGAAGAGTCATGGGTTACCGAGAATGGCCTGGTACTGGCAGAAATTGATCATATACTCAACAACCTACAACAATGGATGGAGCCTGAACGCAGAAAAACCAACCTTGTTAACCTGCCGTCAAAATCATACATCATTCCTGAGCCGCTCGGTGTGGCGTTGATCATCGGCCCCTGGAATTACCCTTTCCAGCTCATGATGAAACCAATTGTGGGCGCTATTGCTGCAGGAAACTGCGTGGTAGCCAAGCCGTCAGAATTTGCACCTGCAACAGCGGGCATTGTAAAACAAATAATGCAGGAAACTTTTCCCGAAAATTATGTGTTGTTTACAGAAGGTGATGGTGCCTCGGTGATACCAGCCATGATGCAGCATTTTGTTTTTGATCTTGTGTTTTTCACCGGCAGCACAGCTGTGGGAAAATTGATCTATAAAATGGCTGCTGAAAATCTCACCCCTGTTGTGCTGGAGTTAGGTGGCAAAAGCCCCTGCCTTGTGTTGGATGATGCCAACCTGCAGGTAACAGCACGACGCATTGCCGTAACCAAGTTTTCCAATGCAGGGCAAATGTGTGTGGCACCCGATTATGTATTGGTGCACGCTTCTCAAAAACAAAAGCTCACGCAGGAGCTTCAAAAAGCAATTGACGAATTTTATGGAAGCAATGCTATCGACAACGAAGGGTATTGTAAAATTATAAATGAAAAACAATTTGATCGGCTGGTAGGGTATTTGGATAATGGCAACATCATAACGGGAGGCCAACATGATCGTGATAGACTCTTCATTGCTCCTACCCTGCTGCATAATGTAAGCACCGAGGATGCTATCATGCAAGAAGAAATTTTCGGACCGCTGCTTCCTATTATTGAATACCAGGATGAAAAAGAAATATTGCCCATCATTGAGCTGAATAAAAATCCTTTGGCATTTTATATTTTTAGCTCGGATGTAAAAAGGGCGAAGACCTGGCTGCAAAAAGTGCCTTCAGGCGGGGCATGCATCAACAATGCCAGCTGGCATTTTGCCAATGATTATTTACCCGTAGGTGGAAGAGGCAACAGCGGTATAGGCCGCTATCATGGAAAAGAAAGTTTTGATACTTTTAGCCATGCAAAATCTGTGATGCAAACGCCTACCTGGTTTGACCCCTCGTTAAAATACCCGCCATTCAAAGGGAAATTGAAATTATTTAAATGGTTTATACGCTGACAATGATTGCAAAAAGAAATATATTATGAACCTTCGGCAAAAAATCTTAAAATTCGTGTACCCGTTCTTCAACCAGCTCAACCTATGGCTTGGAAAAAGCAACAGGGTTTTAAATTCAAAAAAAATGGCGAAACAATCTTTTTACGATTTACAAGTGGAACTTAACAACGGCGATAAAATTTCGTTTGACCAGTTCAGGAATAAAAAAGTGTTGCTGGTAAACACTGCTTCGGAATGCGGCTTTACACACCAGTATGAGGGATTGCAACAGCTCCATGAAAAATTCCAGGACAACATCCAGGTGATCGGCTTTCCATCCAATGAGTTTGGAGAACAGGAAAAAGCAGATGATGCGGGTATTGAACAATTCTGTAAAATTAATTATGGTGTAAGTTTTCCCCTTGCTAAAAAAAGCGGCGTAAAAAAAACGGAAGCACAAAACGAAGTGTACCAATGGCTCACTAATGAAGAAAAAAACGGCTGGAACTATGTAGCGCCATCATGGAACTTTTGCAAATACCTGGTGGATGAAGAGGGCAACCTCACTCATTTTTTCGAAGCAGCCATTGAACCTATGAGCCCCGAAATGCTGCAGGCCATTGAAAGCAAAAGTGATGGTGTTCCAACTCCCTGAAGTTTTAAAACAACTTTCCATGTTTTCAAAAACCCAAATAGAAAAATATTTTCTTGCTGAAAAAAACCTGGGCCTATTGTTTATGATCCTTGGAGCAGTGGCCGTAGTTGTAGCTATCATTTTCTTTTTTGTGATGAAGACCAGTTGGCACCAGGGTGTTGCATTGCCATTTATCATTATCGGGCTGGTGCAACTAGGTATTGGATTCAATGTATTTAAAAACAGTGATGCGCAACGCATAGAACTGGTAAATGCGTACGATATGAACCCCGGGCTGTTAAACGAAAAAGAATTGCCGAGAATGGAAAAAGTGCTGAACACTTTTAAAACGGTACTCGTAG
The DNA here is from genome assembly GCA_965649585.1 of uncultured Chitinophagaceae bacterium. Taxonomy (GTDB): domain Bacteria; phylum Bacteroidota; class Bacteroidia; order Chitinophagales; family Chitinophagaceae; genus Ferruginibacter. The sequence continues at coordinate 3,347 of CBFGLL010000140.1, forward strand.
CAGAAGTAATTCTTTTCGTTGCAGGTATATTATTATTTGTGTATTGTAAAAATGATCCTGGAAAAGTATTCTGGGCAGGCGTTGGCATTGCCCTTGCCATACAGGCTGCAGTATGCCTGTTTGCTGATATTACCGGTTACAACCGGGCCGTGATCTACAAAAAAGGCCTGTCAGAATTTTTAAAGTAACCCTTTATTAAAGCGGGCAATTCTCGTGGTAATTCACGATTTCAATGGGGATATGTGGAAACTGGTAGTCCTTGTAGTGTTCGGTAATCTCATCGAGCACTTCATATATTGCTTCCGGCGTGGTTAACGTAACCAGCCTGTAACGGAATTCTTTAATACCGGGCAATCCCTTGAGGTAATTGGTATAGTGGCGGCGCATTTCATTAATGCCTACAACCGGGCCCTTCCATTCTACCGATTTTTCCAGGTGGGTTTTACAAACTTCTACCCTTTCAGCCAGCGTTGGCGGCGGTAAAATTTGTTGCGATTGCACAAAAGATTTTATTTCCCTGAAAATCCACGGGTAGCCGATAGCAGCTCTTCCGATCATGATACCATCCACACCGTACCTGTTTTTATATTCCAATGCTTTTTGGGGGCTATCAATATCACCATTGCCGAAAATCGGGATTTGAATGCGTGGATTGTTTTTCACTTTACCGATCAATGTCCAATCTGCTTCACCCTTGTACAACTGGCAGCGGGTTCTGCCATGAATTGCCAGGGCTTTAATGCCTACATCCTGCAGGCGTTCGGCTACTTCTTCAATATTTTTGGTAGCATCGTCCCAACCTAACCTGGTTTTTACAGTAACGGGCAGCGAGGTACTTTTCACCACTGCTTCGGTAAGGCGCACCATCAGGTCAATATCTTTCAACACGCCGGCGCCCGCTCCTTTATTTACCACTTTTTTTACCGGGCAACCAAAATTGATGTCAACAAGATCCGGTTTCACCGTTTCACAAATCCTGGCACTCATGGCCATTGCTTCTTCATCGCCGCCAAATATCTGGATACCAAAAGGTCTTTCCTCCTCGCTGAAGTCGAGCTTTTTTTTGCTCTTTATTGCATCTCTTATTAATCCTTCACTGCTGATAAATTCACTGTACATCAAATCGGCCCCATTGGTTTTACAAACGGCACGAAAAGGAGGATCGCTCACGTCTTCCATGGGCGCCAGTAAAAGCGGGAACTCGGGTAGTATGATGTTGCCAATGTTGGGCATATGTACTGTATATTGCGGGGGCAAATTTACAACTAATCAGTTTAACGCATGCAATACAGGTCGCCAAAGGATTATAGCGGATGGGGGTCGCTGGGAATGTTAACATTATTTTTTGTTGCAGGGCTCATTATTGCCAGCATTGCGCAGTTGATCATTGGAATGAAAATGGTGCCGCCCGGTACAGGTTTCGATAAAATTGCAGATGCCATGCTCAAAGCGATGGAAGATCCCAAAAATGTGGACCTGGTACGATTGAGCCAGGTATTCGGTACCCTGTTTATGCTTTGCGTACCCGCTTTATTATACAACCGGGTGGTGAATGGCAAGGATATGTTTTGGCTGGGGTTTAATAAACATGTGTGGGTAAGCCAGGTGCTCATAGGTTTTGCCATCATCTTTTTGGCCAATATTATGGCTGCGCCTATTGCAGACCTGAGTAAAATGCTGATTGCAAATTTTCCTAAACTGGATGCTGTAGCAAAGGAACTGGAAGACACTTATAACAAACAGGTAATGCTGATGAGCAACCTGCAAAACTGGAGAGAATATATTGTAGCCATTTTTATCATGGCATTTTTCCCTGCCTTATTTGAAGAATTATTTTTCAGGGGTGTGCTGCAAAATCTTTTTGAAAAATGGTGGAGAAGCCCCTTAATGGCGATTGTGGTTACTTCCATCATTTTCAGCGTCATTCACTTTTCAATTTATCATTTTCTTACGAGGGTGATCCTGGGATTCGTGCTGGGCTATATGTTTTATAAAACAAAAAATATCTGGGTAAATACCATTGCACATTTTTTGAATAATGCCATTGCGGTTACAAATATGTTTTACCTGAGCAACCAACACCGAAGGGTAAACCTGAGTGAAATTGAACCAAAAATAGAATGGTGGCTGGGATTGGCCGCTGCAGCAGCGCTGGTATTTTTACTGGTACTTCTGGAAAAAAGATCCGCTGCCAACAAAGCAAGAATACTGGCGCAGGAACAGGTATTACTCGCCAAAGAAGATCCTTTTCGTTCATTTGCTGAAAATACAAACAACAATTAGTGGCTTTAGATAAAAAAACATTCCAAACCAGGACCCTTACTGCTATTGTGTTTGCGGCGGTGATGCTTATTGGCTTGTTTACCAATGTGTGGACTTTTTTAGCATTATTTTTTATTATCATGATTGGCTGCCTGGTGGAATATGTACGGCTCGTTTTTAAAATTAATTCCTCCAAACAGCTATGGATACTGGCAGGGGCGCTTTACTGCATCTTCCCTATTCTTACCATCATCGACCTGGGCACAAGTGAATCCCTTTTTTCGAGAGGGGCTGGGGCTGCACTATCTGTTACAGACACCTGGTCGCCTTTAATCCCCATCGCCATCATTTTCTCCATCTGGATCAACGACACCATGGCTTATATTGTTGGTTCACTGATAGGCAAAACGCCATTCAGCAAAATTTCTCCCAAAAAAACCTGGGAAGGCACGGCCGGTGGTGCCGTATTGTGTGTGATCGTAATTGCATTGCTGGGGGCCTTTATCCCCGCAGCAAAAGAAATTGCTGTACAACACTGGATCGCTATTGCCGCTCTATCAGCAGTTTTTGGCACCCTTGGCGACCTTTTTGAAAGCAAACTAAAAAGAATGGCGGGGGTAAAAGATAGTGGAAGTTTTATGCCTGGGCATGGTGGATTCCTTGATCGTTTC
>CBFGLL010000141.1:0-6273 GCA_965649585.1 uncultured Chitinophagaceae bacterium
AAAACAGATGCGGTCGCTTTTTCCTCAAAGTGCAAATTTGTTGTTCCAGCAAACACCGCAACAGAAACTCGACTACATTCAGCACTTACAACAGCAGGGTAATAATGTGCTGATGGTGGGCGATGGACTCAATGACGCAGGCGCTTTGCAGCAAAGCAATATGGGCATTGCCATTGTGCAGGAATCATTTTCTTTTTCGCCCGCCTGCGATGGCATTTTGCATGCATCCGAACTGCGCAGGCTTCACCAGTTTATTGCTGCGGCAAAGGCTTCTAACAGGCTCATCAAAGGATTGTTTATATATTCGCTTTTGTACAATGCAGTGGGGTTAAGCTTTGCAGTATCTGCCGGCCTTGAACCCATCATTGCAGCTATCCTGATGCCTGCCTCCTCCATCAGCGTAATACTCATTGCCTGGCTGGGCACAAAAAGGATCGGGAAAAAATATTTCGCAAACATTTAAAAAAGCTCACCGATGAAAAGAAACGACAATATTGTACCCCTATCCAGGGATCATCACACCGCTCTATTATGTTGCTGGAAAGTGAGGCAGGGCCTGGCCAAACAAGTGGACAGCGAAAGAATAAAAAAATACGTGCAATGGTTTTGGCAGGAACATCTTGAACAACATTTTTTAGAGGAAGAAACCATTTTGTTTAATGTAATTGCCCATCCCTTATGCGAGGATGCCATTGCCCAGCACCGGGAAATAAAAAAACTTGTCTGCGATATCTGCACCAGCCATCCCACCACAGCCAACCTTTCTTATTTTGCAGACCTGCTCGACCAGCATGTTCGTTTTGAAGAAAGAAGCCTTTTTCCTACACTGGAAAAAGAAATACCCGAAGAATCAATGAAAAAAGTGGGAGAAAAACTGGAAGCCTTACATGCCCATCCACACCCTGACGATTACGCAGATGAATTCTGGAAGTAAGATATATAATAATCCTTCTTTATTGATTCATGTTTTCCTACCCTCCTGCACATGTAGACCAAAACATGTGTACATCTTTTGTTTTATCTGCTTTATTTCAAATATAATAAAAAGCCCACCTGCACTGCATTTCATCAAAACATGATAAAAATCATGTTACAGCCTAACGGAATACACCTTACAAAATTGTGACTTAAAATAGTTTTGTGCCTCAATAAAAAAGGCTCCATTTTTTGAAAGCAATCATCATTCTTCTTTGTGTTAGCCTGGTAGTGGCGCTGGCGTTTTTAGCCGCCTATATCTGGAGTGTTCAATCCGGACAATTTGATGATGATTTTTCCCCCGGCCAAAGGATTTTATTCGATGACAATAAAGCTGAAACTAACAAATGACTATGCAAGCTGAAACTTTCTATTACGACAACAAGATTGTAAAACAATTCGGCATCGCCTGCCTGTTCTGGGGCATTGTGGGAATGCTGGTGGGTGTGCTCATTGCCATGCAACTGGCCTGGCCCTCCCTGAACTTTGGGATTCCCTACACATCCTTCGGAAGGTTGAGGCCCATCCATACCAATGCAGTGATTTTTGCCTTTGTGGGAAACGCTGTTTTTGCAGGTGCCTATTATATTTTCCAGCGGGTTTTAAAAACACGTATGTACAACGATACGCTGAGCAAGATCCATTTCTGGGGCTGGCAGGCCATTATTGTACTGGGAGCAGTAACGCTTGGGCTGGGGTATACAACGGGTAAAGAATATGCAGAGTTAGAATGGCCGCTGGATATTCTCATCACGGTTATCTGGCTGGTGTTTGGTGCAAACATGTTGGGCACTATGATCAAAAGAAGGGAGCGCCACCTCTATGTTGCTATCTGGTTTTTTATTGGAACCTGGGTAGCAGTAGCGATGCTCCATATCGTAAACAGTTTTGCGATACCGGTTGGAATGTTCAAGAGCTACAGTTTATATGCAGGCGTGCAGGATGCGCTGGTACAATGGTGGTATGGCCACAATGCTGTAGCGTTTTTCCTTACCACTCCTTTTCTTGGACTGATGTATTATTTTGTTCCAAAAGCTGCTGACCGCCCGGTGTATTCTTATCGCTGGAGCATCATCCACTTCTGGGCATTGATCTTTATTTATATCTGGGCAGGTCCTCACCACTTGTTATACACTGCCTTGCCAGAATGGGCACAGGCCCTTGGAACTGTGTTCAGCATCATGTTGATACTCCCAAGCTGGGGCGGTATGCTGAACGGTTTGTTTACCATTCGAGGTGCATGGGATAAAGTGCGGGAAGATCCTATCCTTAAAATGTTTATCGTGGCATTAACCTGTTATGGTATGGCCACTTTTGAAGGCCCCATGCTTTCCCTTAAAAATGTAAATGCTATCAGCCACTATACCGAATGGACCATCGCACACGTGCACGTAGGAGCTTTGGGCTTTAATGGTTTCCTCATATTTGGTATGCTCTATTGGCTGATACCACGCATGTGGAAGACCGACCTGTATTCTAAAAAAATGGCCAACCAGCATTTTGTGATTGGCACCGTGGGTATTCTTTTATATGCTATACCCATGTACTGGGGTGGTTTCTCGCAAGCCATCATGTGGAAGAAATTTACGGATGCAGGCCAGTTACAATACCAGTTCCTGGAATCAGTAACCAAGCTGGTACCAATGTATATGATACGTGCGTTAGGCGGCACATTGTATTTGCTGGGTTCTTTACTTGCTGTGTACAACCTGTACAAAACAATGAAGAAGGGAAGTTTTGCCGCAAATGAAGAAGCACAGGCTGTACCACTCAGCGCTCAACCCATGCCCGTGGTGAAACAACACTGGCACAGCATTATCGAAAGAAAGCCGGTACGCATGGTTATTTTTTCTTTGATCGCCGTTGGTATCGGAGGTATCATCGAACTGGTGCCAACTTTCATGATTGAAAATAATGTGCCCAGCATTGCATCTGTAAAACCCTATACCCCGCTTGAATTACAGGGAAGAGATCTTTACGTGAGAGAAGGTTGTTATACCTGTCACTCTCAAATGGTACGTCCTTTCCGTGATGAAGAAAGCCGCTATGGTGAATACTCCAAGGCAGGTGAGTTTGTGTATGATCACCCATTCCAGTGGGGTAGCAAACGTACCGGGCCCGATCTTCATCGTCTTGGTGGAAAGTATCCAGACAGCTGGCACTACCGCCACATGAATGATCCCGAAGAAATAAGCCAGGGAAGTATCATGCCGCCTTATCCATGGTTGCTGGAAGATGATCTGAACATTAGTTCTACCCCGGGAAAGATAAGGGCAATGCAAAAACTGGGCGTGCCCTATCCCGAAGGCTACGACAAGATAGCCAATGATGATCTTAAAAAACAGGCCGAACAAATTGCAGCCAGTCTTAAAAAAGATAAAATAAAAGCAGATCCAAATAAAGAGATCATTGCGTTGATCGCTTATATGCAAAGGCTCGGCACTGATATCAAAAAACCACAACCAGGTAACAACTAAAAAATATCATCATGAAATTTTCAAACTATTTAAAACAGATCCAGGATGTAAGCATTTTCCCGCTCATATCCCTGGTATTATTTATGGCGGTATTTGTAGTGGTAGCGGTATATGTGTACACAGCAGATAAAAAGAAGCTGCAAAGCAAAGCCGACATACCCTTAAACTAATTGTTCAATTTTATTCATGTATACAATGAACCGCAAATTCAAATTTTTACCAATACTATCTGCCGCTGTATTATGTACAGCACAGGGCTCGTTAGCACAGGATGCAGCCAACATTGCTGCACCTGTTGCTGATCCCTACAGTACCTTACGTTACATCCTCATCAGCCTTGCTATTGTATTATTGCTGGTGATCGGCATTTTAGGCAACCTGCTTATTACAGCAGCAAAAATTAACTACGAAAAGCAAAAATCTTCCGGTGTTAATACTGCTGTTGTTGCTGCAATTGTTTTTTTCCTGTTGCTCAGCAATGGATCATATGCCCAGGCAGAAACTGCGGCAGTGGTTACAGAAAAATCGTGGATATCTACAACACCTACCGACATACTAATGATGGCTTTCGTTATTTTATGCGAATTGGTTGTGATTTTTTATATGGTGCGTGTGTCACTTGGTTTACTGAAGAAAGAAAAAGAAAAGGTAGCCATTGCCAAACCCAAAATCAGCTGGTTCCAAAAATGGAAGAAACCTGCTTCGGCGGAAGAAGATCAAAAACTCGATCTCCATCACGACTACGATGGCATCAGGGAACTGGATAATAATATTCCGGGCTGGTGGAAGATGGGATTTTACGCCAGTATTGCATTTGGCGTGCTGTACCTGTTCAGGATGTTTGTGTCAGAAAGCATGCCGCTACAGGCGCAGGAATTAGCCCGGGCAAATGAAATAGCAGAAATTAAAAAAGCTGCCTTTCTAAAATCCGAAGCTAATAACGTGGATGAAAACACCGTAACCATGCTGGATGCAGGTGGAATTGCCCTTGGTTACGACCTGTACGTAAAAAACTGCGTAGCCTGCCATGGCGATAAAGGGCAAGGCGGTGTGGGCCCCAATCTTACCGACGAATACTGGATACATAAAGGCGGTATAAAAGACATTTTTAAAACGATTAAATACGGCGTGGCAGAAAAAGGGATGAAAGCATGGAAAGAAGATTTTTCGCCCGTGCAGATTGCGCAGATCAGTAGTTATATCCGCTCTATCAAAAATACAAATGCTGCTGGTGGTAAAGAAAAACAAGGTGAATTGTATGTAGAAGAAGCCGGTGCAGCAGCACCCCTTGCAGACTCTGTAAATAAAAAATAGATTTGATCCAGGAAACAGAAAATATAGATTTCAGGAATAAGATATCAACAGTTGATACCAAAGGAAAACGAAAATGGTTGTATGTTTTAAAACCAAAAGGAAGGCTCTATAACCTGCGTACCATTGCCACTGTTGTTTACCTCGTATTATTTTTTACCCTGCCCTTTATAAAAATAGATGGCAACCCGGCCTTCCTGTTCAACCTGCCCGAAGCAAAATTTGTATTCTTTGGCCAGGCATTTTTTCCGCAGGACTTTATTGTATTTGGTATCGGCATGCTCACGCTGCTGCTGTTTATCATTGTTTTTACCTTGGTATTTGGCCGTGCATTTTGTGGCTGGGCATGCCCGCAAACCATTTTTATGGAAATGGTTTTCCGGAAAATAGAATACTGGATTGAAGGCGATGCCAACAAACAACGGGTGGTAGACAGGAAAGAATGGACCACATCAGTCTGGATCCGTAAGATCATTAAGCATATCGTTTTCTTCCTCATCTCCTTTTTAATCGCCAATACATTCCTGGCTTATATCATTGGAATAGATGAATTGCAAAAGATCATTAGCGAGCCCATATCGGAACACCTGCTTGGTTTTATAGCCATCATTTTCTTCACCGTGTTATTTTATTCCATTTATGCTTTTGTACGTGAAATAGTGTGTACGGTTATTTGCCCTTACGGCAGGTTACAAAGCGTATTGCTCGATAAAAATTCTGTGATCGTTTCATATGATTACCAGAGGGGTGAGCCCCGCGGCAAAATAAAACGAGACAGTACAGAAGAACTGGGTGATTGTATCGATTGCCATTTGTGCGTGCAGGTTTGCCCTACCGGTATCGACATCAGGGATGGTGTGCAAATGGAATGTATCAACTGCACCGCCTGTATTGATGCCTGTAATATGATGATGGAGAAGGTGAATCGCCCGCCAAACCTCATCAAGTTTGCCAGCGAAAATAACATTGCAAAAAATGAACGTTTTCATCTTACGTCAAGGATCAAAGGATACAGCGCAGTGCTGATAGGGCTCATTGGCGTGTTTGTACTCCTGCTAACTACCCGCACGGTGTTTGATGCTACCCTGCTACGGGTACCCGGCCAGGTATTGCAGGAAAACCCTGATGGCAGTATCAGCAATCTCTATCGCATTAAGATCACCAATAAAAGCAATGAAAAACTTCCCTACTCACTTGCTTTGAAAAATAAAAATGCAAGCCTGCAGTTTGTTGGTACAAAGCTCGACTCATTGCCACCATCTACCGAAACGGAAGAAACCTTTTTTATAAAGATGAATCCTGCAGACATTAAAAAAAGAAAACAGGAGATGGCCATTCAGATCATGAGCAACAAAGAAGTTATTCAAACGAAAACAGTTTCTTTCATCGGAGAATATTAAAATGATGCAAAAGTATTTTACACATAGCGGGAACATTATCATTGCTGGCTTTGGCCTCATGATCATTATGATGAGTGTGCTTGTATATAAGTGTATTCAGCAAAATGTAG
>CBFGLL010000142.1:0-6244 GCA_965649585.1 uncultured Chitinophagaceae bacterium
TTAAAATTCATTTTCAGTACAAGAATAGAGATGAAGGCTTTACGCTGTATCCTGATGCGTTTGTGAACTTCAAAGGTAATGAGGGTATCATGGCTAACCCCGACAGCAAGCATTATCTGCATAAAGATGTGTTCACTTACATCACGTCATTACCAAATAAGGAAAAAAATAAAGACACTTCATCGTTTAAAGAACATAAAGTAAAACCGGGTGATACCGTGTTTTATTCACAGGGTTTTATGGTGTTGGATAACGTTGGTCGTGATATCAAGCGCAAGCATATTCCTTATGACATTACACGAAGCATGTGTTCTTTATTCAATTCGTATTTATCAAATGCACCCAGGAAGCCGGCCATTTCTGCCGATGTGGTATAAGTAACCCCCGTCATGATTGCAGTGATGGATGCTGCTATCGCTCTTGCTTCTTCGCTATCATAAGCAATACCGCTCACCATCAACATAGAGCCGAGGTTTGCATAACCTAATCCCAATGTTCTGTAATCGTATGATAGTTGTGCCACTTCTTTAGAGGGGAATTGTGCCATCAATACAGATATTTCAAGCACTACTGTCCACAGCCGGCAGGTGTGTTCAAAGCCTGCTACATCAAATTGATTGTTGCTTTCGTCAAAAAATTTGCGAAGGTTCACGCTGGCAAGGTTGCAGGCGGTGTTATCTAAAAACATGTACTCGCTGCAGGGATTACTTGCACGAATCGGTCCACCTTCGGGGCAGGTATGCCACTCGTTGATGGTGGTATCGTATTGTGTGCCGGGGTCAGCGCAACGCCATGCTGCGTAATTTATCTGGTCCCAGAGATCTTTTGCTTTTACCGTCTTCATCGTATGGCCATCGCTCCTGGCTTTCAACTCCCAGTCGCCCCCTTCATCAAGAGCCTTAAAGAAACTATTGGGTACACGAACAGAATTGTTGCTGTTTTGTCCACTCACAGTGCGGTATGCTTCGCCTTCATAATCGCTGGGATAACCGGCGGCTATCAGCGCTGCTACTTTCTTTTCTTCTTCCACCTTCCAGTTTACAAATTCAACTATTTCCGGGTGATCAAGGTCAAGGCACACCATCTTTGCTGCACGCCTCGTGGTACCTCCACTTTTAATGGCGCCCGCTGCACGATCGCCGATTTTTAAAAAACTCATCAACCCACTGGATGTACCGCCGCCGCTTAATTTTTCTCCTTCACCACGTATACTACTATAGTTGGTGCCTACACCACTACCATATTTAAATATTCTTGCTTCACGCACCCACAGGTCCATTATGCCGCCTTCATTCACCAGGTCATCATCTACACTTAATATAAAACAAGCATGGGGTTGCGGGCGCTCATAAGCCGAGGTAGATTTTTTGAGCATGCCATCATTCTGATCAACGTAATAATGTCCCTGTGGTTTGCCTGTGATGCCGTACACTTCGTGTAAGCCTGTATTAAACCATTGTGGGCTGTTGGGAACACAGGCCTGGTTCAAAATAGAGTAAACCAACTCTTCATAAAAAATGTCTGCGTCTTTTGTTGTGGCAAAATAACCATAACGTTCGCCCCACATTCTCCAGCAATGCGCCATGCGATGCGCCACTTGTTTTATCGTGGTTTCTCTGCCGGTGCTTCCATCTTCTTTTGGAACACCTGCTTTTCTAAAATATTTTTGTGCAAGAATGTCGGTAGCTATCTGGCTCCACTGAACGGGTACTTCTACATTATCCATCTGGAAAACAACCTCACCACTTGGGTTTTTTATCACGCTGCTGCGATAATCATATTCAAACATGTCGTAGGGACTGGTTCCTTCCTTTGTAAATTGTCTTTCAAACCTGAGTGCTTTAGAGGTAGATTGTTTTGTAGGCATATCGATTCAGTTTAGTTAATTGGTAAAGGGCGGCCATTTAGGGTAGCCGTGGATGTCGAAAATATGTTTTGCGGTAGAATTTTTTTAAGGTTAAATATCAACAGTTGTGTATAATAAAATGGGGATATTTTTTAGATGAAGCGCCAACAAAGCTTTGCGGGGTTGTTAACCTTTTGTTGATATAAAAAATTTTTTTGAATTGGAAATAAGTTGTAAATGGATAGGGATTTTTGGTAAAAAACAGACCCCGGCTTAGGGCTGCCTTTTTTAATTTTTACATTTGATAGTATATGAGAGTAGTAATACAAAGAGTTTCTTCGGCATCTGTTACGATCGATCAAAAAATTCATTCGAAGATTGAAGCTGGTTTGCTGGTGCTGGTGGGAATTGAAGATGCAGACAACACATCAGATATTGAATGGCTGAGTAATAAAATTGTGAACATGCGCATATTTGATGATGTGCATAAAGTGCCCAATATTTCTGTGAAAGATATTGGAGGAGAAATATTATTAGTAAGTCAGTTTACTTTGCATGCACAAACCAAGAAAGGAAACAGGCCTGGCTATATCAAGGCCAGTAAACCGGAAGTAGCTATTCCATTGTATGAAACGATGATCAGACAATTGGAGAATGATTTGGGGAAAAAAATATCAACCGGTGTGTTCGGTGCAGATATGAAAGTGGCATTGGTGAATGATGGGCCGGTGACGATTTTGATAGACAGTAAGCAGAGGGAATGATTACACGAATTAAGGCGAATTACACGAATTAAGCCGAATTACACGAATCGGTTTGAGCTAAAGGAGTATTCGTTTATGAGTCAGTGACTTTTCTCCAAAGTTGATTAATAAAGCCAGCCTCTGTTTGGCGACGGCAAGATAACTGAGTGTTTGTGCTACATGAACATCTAATAACGTTGTACAGGACTTAATTTCGAGAATGATAAAATCATGCACCACGAAATCAGCATAGTAGGGGTTTCTTAGCTTTCGGTTTTTATAGAATACTTCAAATTTCTTTTCTCTTTCAAAGGTAATTTGCTTCTCTATAAATTCAATTTCCATTGCATCTTTGTAGTTGACTTCCTTTAAACCCATACCTAAAGTTCGATGTATCTCCATACACACACCAATTATCTGGTATGATTCTTCTTTGAATAAAATGGCTGACATAAAAAATAGGTATCGAAAACTATAACATAATTTGTGTAATCCAAATTAATTCGTTTAATATTTAATCAACAGTAAAAAGATAGTTACACGAATTGGATCCAATTAAGGCAATTTGTTTGGTCTCCATCGATATTCTTAATGGATAACAATTCGTGTAATTCGCCTTAATTCGTGTAATAATATATGATTATTTTAATCGAAACTCTTTAATCATGACAATACAGCAAGCCCAAACCCAGGTCGACAATTGGATAACCTCAACCGGGGTAAGATACTTCAACGAGTTAACCAACCTCGGCATCCTAATGGAAGAGGTGGGCGAGCTCAGCCGTATCATCGTAAGAAAATATGGAGAACAATCTTTCAAGGAGGCTGATAAAAACAAAGAACTGGCAGATGAAATGGCAGATGTATTGTGGGTATTAATTGCCCTGGCCAATCAAACCGGCGTAAACCTTACAGAAGCTTTTCAAAAAAACATGGAGAAAAAAAACAACAGGGATGCCGTTAGGCATAAAGAAAACAAAAAGCTTGGTGGAGATGAACCTGGAACATCCTAAGCTTCACACTCGTTTTATATCTTTTATCTTTGCAGTATGTTATCATCCACCTTCTCTTACAATAAAGCAAAAGTGATCCAGGCGCTGCGTTATCATTTTATCAGTCGTAAAGAAATTAAAATACTGATCGTGCTGGTGAATGTTTTTGCCATTCTGTCTGCTGTGTTGTTTTATTTTAAGCAGATTACGCCGCTGGCTTTTTTGGTGAGTTCGGTGTTATGGTTTGTGCTCATGTTGTTATTCTGGTTCTTACTACCCTTTATGATCTACAAAAAAGAAAGAACTTTCAGGGATAGTTTCCAGGCCTCCATCGACCAGGAAGGTTTTGGAATTCAAAACGACCGTGGCAGCCGCGACTGGGATTGGAAACAATTCAGCGAATGGATGGAAAGCCCGCATTTTTTCCACCTCTACTTCAACCCAAGGTCATTCTTTATTGTTCCCAAGGAGGCATTTGAGGGAGATGATGTACACGAAGCCCGGAAAGTGATTGCTGCTTTTGTTAAAAAAGCCTAGATGCGTTTTTGCATTTTATGATGAGGCAGGTTTATTTCTATAAAAGGTTCCCCCACTACTTTGTACCCAAACTTTTCGTAAAACCCGATGGCCGTATCCCGGGCATGCATAATAATATTTTTATATCCTTTATCCCTGCTAATGGTTTCCACGAACGACATGATCGATGCTCCTATCCCTTTTCGCTGCAGGTTGTCTTTTACCGCCATTTGCCTTAACTGAAGGGTTTGCCGGTCTATTTTGGTAAGCATACAGCATCCAAGTAACTCGTCGTCTTCAAACACGGCTATATGAATATTATCCTTTTCATTTTCCAGCTCTTCCTTTGAAAAATTGAGGCCCAGCGGCTCACGCAGTATGGAGTAGCGTAAAGCCACTGCCTGCGCATACTCTTTTGAACCGTGGTCAATTTGTTTTAGTCCCATCGTTATTTACTTGGTTACACTTATGTTTATTGATACTTCCCCGGGTGCAGGTTTACAATATACGGATATTTTGAGATTGATAATATGACTCCGGGATTTTTACAACAAGGCAGCCGGTAGGTAGCCACGGAAAAAAAGCCCCCGAAACTTTGAAAATCAGGGAAACGACGGGTATTTTCGCAGCACTGAGTATTTCTTTGTAATTAGCTCAAAAAGTATATTTTTGCAGCTGTATAAACTAAATTTTACTATCATGTCAGACGTTGCAACAAGAGTGAAAAAAATTATTGTTGACAAATTAGGTGTTGATGAAGCGGAAGTTACAAATGAAGCTTCTTTCACTAATGACCTCGGTGCCGATAGCCTCGACACTGTTGAATTAATTATGGAATTTGAAAAAGAATTTAATATTTCTATTCCTGATGAGCAGGCTGAAACCATTACTACGGTTGGCCAGGCTGTATCTTACTTAGAAGAAAACGCTAAGTAATTAACTATCTTTTAATTATCACAGGTAAATTGTATGTCTTTAAAAAGAGTTGTTGTTACCGGTCTCGGTGCTATTACGCCATTGGGTAAAACCTTGCCGGAATACTGGCAGGGCTTGCAGGATGGGGTAAGCGGATGCGATACCATCAAACAGTTCGATATCTCGAAATTTAAGACACAGTTTGCCTGTGAGGTTAAAGACTTTGATGCGGCTTCGTATATCGACCGCAAAGAAGCCCGCAAAATGGACCGGTATTGCCAGTTTGCCATTGTGGCAAGCGACGAAGCCGTGAAAGATGCCGGTATTTCCAAGGAAAATGTGGATCCAGACAGGGTAGGCGTCATCTTTGCCAGTGGCATCGGCGGCCTCATTACCTTCCAGGAAGAAGTGATCAACTTCGCTTCCGGCGACGGAACTCCCCGTTTCAACCCCTTCTTTATCCCAAAAATGATATTGGATATAGCCGCAGGGCATATATCTATGCGCCATGGTTTCCGCGGACCCAACTTTGCCGTGGTAAGCGCCTGTGCCTCCAGCACCAACGCCATCATCGACGCATTTGATAATATTCGCCTCGGTAAGGCTGACATCATCATTACCGGTGGTAGCGAAGCCGTGGTAAGTGCAGCTGGTGTTGGTGGTTTTAATGCCATGAAAGCCCTTAGCGAGCGCAACGATTCTCCCCAAACTGCCAGCCGGCCTTTTGATAAAGACCGTGATGGTTTTGTAATGGGCGAAGGAGCAGGTGTATTGGTGCTCGAAAGTTTAGATCATGCCCTGGCACGTGGAGCAAAAATTTATTGCGAAATAGCCGGTGGTGGCGCTACTGCAGATGCACATCATATTACCGCCCCACACCCGGAAGGATTGGGCGCCAAAAATGTGATGAATGCGGCATTAAAAGATGCCGGCATGAAACCAGAAGATATCGATTACATCAATGTTCATGGCACTTCCACTCCATTGGGTGATATCGCCGAAACAAAAGCCATATTAAATGTTTTTGGCGACCATGCTTATAATTTAAACATCAGTTCTACCAAGAGCATGACGGGCCATTGCCTGGGTGCCGCAGGAGCATTGGAAGCTTTGGCTTGCATCCTGGCGGTTACAAAAGATGTAGTTCCTCCTACTATCAATCACTTTACCGACGATCCGGAACTGGATCCAAAATTAAATTTCACTTTCAACAAGGCGCAACAAAAAACTGT
>CBFGLL010000143.1:0-6214 GCA_965649585.1 uncultured Chitinophagaceae bacterium
TCTGTAACCCCAAAAGTGGGAGTGTTTTGTGTTGTGTATATGCCATCCACCGGTTCAGTATTACCGTTATACGAATTAAAAAGCAGTTTGAAGTCTGAGGGATACCCAATGCCGGCCTGGCCATATAAGGACATTGCATTGAACACCGGGTCAAATCTTTTTTGTACACTGTAAAAATCCGCATCGGGAACCGAACTGCACTCCAGCCTGTTGTTAGCCGCAGTACAGGGTGCTGTGCCCTGCCGCAGCTTCACATCAATAAAAATGCTGTCGTACACAGTTTCACCGCAGTCAACATTGCTTTTGGCACAATGGTACCAGCCGCGGGCCTCATAAGCCGGGTTGTCGATGGTTACTGAATTACCATGAACACCGCTGGATAACCCGGGACCAAACCATTGGAACATATCGTTCACATCCACCTGCGTGGCTGTAATGCTGAATGACTCGCCAACAGTGGGCGTGGTGCTGGTAGCAGTAAGGTTGATTTCTGTTGAGCAGGGCGTCGGCTCTTCTTTTGCACAGCTTACACATACAAGCGCAAGCATAAGGGCGGATAATACAGTTAGTTTCATTGGTAAAAAATTTAGCTCCAAATATAGGGTTCTTTACAGGGCGAAATGCGATGCCTTCATTTGTGGATACTTTTCTAACGAAGTGGCCACAGTTTTACCCTCAATAAACTATTGTAAAGTCCGTATCGGAAGCAGGGTTTAGTTGCATAGAATCAATCCCGGTATTTGCCGGTAGGTTTCCCTTGTATTTCCAATGCACAGCAACTTTACTCGCAAAATTCTGGGAATAAGGAATCTGAATCGTATGGTTAGTAATGCCGGTCTGCGCTTTTAAATGTATTGCTCCACCTGGATACACGCCGGGCCTGTACACCGATATTTGTTCCATCAGCGTATCAGCAATATGCGCTGCAGTATTTTTTTGCATTGTGAGGTTTAACCAGCGGGTAGGCTCCGTGTAAAAGCTGTCAAGATCAGCCGCCGTTTGAGGAACACTTCTTTTATAACAAAAAATATTATCCCGGTTGCGCAATACCGGGTAGTAGTCTCTAAGAAAATGGATTTCGGAAACATTGGGCGGGGCTAGAAAGGTAAAGGACCCGGTAGCGGACGTAATAGCCGAGTCAACCGCATTAGCCGGCGTGTTGGGCATAATAAGGTTTTGATCGTATTTCGGAAAATACCAGTCAACCAACACAACTTCATCCTTCAATAAATATACTTTATGATTTGGTACTGGATTGCCTGAGGTACCGTCTATTAGCACAGCAGTATACGACACTGGTGAAGGGGGCGGATCATCATTGCTGCAGCTGGTTAACGTCGAACACAAAATACCAGCAGCGAACATCCAATACAAAAAACCTCCTGGGGTAACAGCAAACAGCTTTGAAAACATAGTTAGCAGATTTTTTCAAAGATATCTTTTTCCGGCCAGGTTCCCGGATAACTGCGACCATGTAAATTAACAGGCTGATGCAACGAAGCTACTCCTTGTGTTTCTACCATCCGGGTTGTTATATCAACACCGTTTCTTTTTTCCCCTATCTTAGCTGCACCAACTAACCGCTACCGGTATGAAATTTATTGCTACCCTCCTCCTCTCATGCATTACGCTCTTCAGCAAGGCCCAGTCATTGTCTGATAGATATTTACTGCAAACTCCTCCTGCCGTTACAGTACCTGTAAATAATACTGCTGGCAGGGGTATCAACGAAATATGTGGTAATAATATTGACGATGATGCCGACGGATTAACTGATATGAACGATTACCATTGTTATTTCAGCAACCAAAGCGCTACCACTTGTACTCCTTCCAAAATACTCTGGGGCATTTCAAACGAAGGATTGTTCTGGATGAATATGGATGATAATAGCCGGCGAATTATTGGTAGCCCTCCTACCGAATTCTGGGGAGATATTACCTGGGCACCCAATGGCAAACTTTACCTTTCTGAAATGAACCGCGGCGAAATATGGGAAGTAGATCCTGCTACCGGGGCTACTAACTACCTGGCCACCATTCCAGGGTTCAACTCCCTCAATGGTATGACAGCTGATGCCCAATCAAATCTCTACATCGCTGCCAGAGTAGTGGGAGCATGGAACCCTACCACCATCATAAAATATAACCCAGGCACGGGAGCTGTTACCACCGTTTTTGAATTAGCCTCACACAACCTCGTAAGCGGCGGCGATATGGTGTTTATGAACAACATGCTCTATGTGGCTTGTACAGGCGCAAGGGTTGCTAAGATAGATATCACCACCGGGGCAATTCAGGTGATCCCTTATACGGGTGACGGCACTACGCAATCTTTCGGGCTCACAACGTTTGGAGACGGCTTTCTATACATGTGTTTGTGGGACAAATTGTACCAACTCAATTTAACTACGGGCATATCCAGCTTTTACAGGCAACTTTCCCCCAACCAGTTTTTTTCCCTTTCTGGCACCAGCACTTATTCCGATCAATGCCAGTCTCCCGTTTGCAGGCCGGCGGTAAATATACAGCTGTATCAATCTCCTTCCAGGTGTAGCAGCGATGGCGCCAGGTTAAAAGCAGTGGGCACCGGCGTACTTGGCACGAGCAATTATAGCTGGAGTGGCCCACAGGGTTATTTTGCCAGCGCCGATAGCATAGAAGTATTTACTGCGGGTTGGTACAAAGTACGGTATCATTCCATTCCGGATACCTGCGGAGCAGTGGATTCTGTATTCATCAACTTCATAGATCCACCCATCATCAGGTTACCGGCAGATACCAATCTCTGCCCTAACAATAGCATATCTGTAAGCCCGCTATCCGTTCAAAATACCAGTACCTATACCTGGCAAAATGGAAGCACCGCTACTTCCCAACAAATTTCGCAACCAGGCTGGTACTGGGCACAGGCAAGCAATGGCTGTGGAACAAGCCGTGATTCCATCCAGGTAGTGGCTGCTTTTCCACCAGTCGTTTACCTTGGTGCCGATACATTATTATGCCCCTCTCAAACACTGCTGCTGCAAAACCAACTGCCCCGTCAGTCATTCGATCGTTATCTATGGTCAACAGGAGCCAGCACTACTACCATCAGTATACAGCAGCCAGGCTGGTATTGGCTGTCGTCGCTTAACAGCTGCGGCACAGTAACAGATAGTATTTTCATCAGCCCCAAAGATTCCTGTATTTGCAACCCGGTGTATGCAACAGCAGATCTCGGTGCCGATATAGAACTATGCGAGGGCAACACGGTACAACTGAAGCCACTCGAGCCGCTTCCACAGAATCACTTTAACTGGAGTGATGGCAGCAGCAACCCCGTGATGCAGGTAAATGCTCCCGGCATCTATTGGGTGCAGGTAAGCACTTATTGCAATACTGCCAGCGATACCATTGTAGTCACCAAAAAAGAAGACTGCAGTTGCGAAACTTACCTCCCTTCTGTATTTACACCGAATAATGACGGAACAAACGATTTGTTCAAACCTCTTTGCAACTGTGAAATTTCGGGAACCTTCGCTGTGTTTAACCGTTATGGAGAGCAGGTTTTCTACACCCGTGACTTATTGCGGGGCTGGGATGGTTCTTATAAAAATGTACCGCAACCCATCGGCACCTACGTGTACCAGTTACAATACATCGTTACCGGCAGGCCAACCGTAGTTCGAAAAAACGGAACTGTAACGCTGCTGAGGTAAAATGGAGATTGTTTACGTGGATGTGGCCGGGCCAGGGCACGCAAGTTCTCCAGTATTTTTGTAGCAATGCATTTCTAGCTGTTATTTTTTTTAGTTGCTGCTATTGAATATACCATTGGTATTTTGTTCGCCAGCTTTTCTATCCTGTATTTCCGGGGTTCAAATTCTATTGTGTTATTGAAACAATTATAGGGCGAATAGTCAAATTCGTTAAAGGATTTAATTTCGAGGCCGTTTTGTACCAGGCTGTTCAATACCTCGCTGATGCTCTGATTCCATGATACTTCGGATAAAGTTAATTCAACCGCTTTGTCGGCATAGGTTCCGCTTTGCGTTTCTACAATGGGCCCTGAATTAAAATACCTGTATTTTATTTTGTCAAAACTCTCGTCAAACATCCACACAACAGGATGAAATTCTACAAATACCAATTGCCCGGATGGTTTTAAAAACCGTGAAATAACTTTTGCCCATTTATCCAGGTCGGGCAACCAGCCAATGGTGCCATAACTTGTAAAAACAATATCAAATTCTTCGTGCAGGTGATTTGGCAGGTCGTACACATCGCAACAAATAAACCTTGTTGTGGCGTTAGTGCTGATTGCACTTTGTTTTGCACTTTCGATGGCCTTGTCTGAAAAATCAACCCCTGTGACATTTGCGCCCAGCCTGCCCAGGGAAATACTGTCCTGCCCGAAATGACACTGTAAATGCAAAACAGATTTTCCCTTGATGTCGCCCAGCAGCTTTAATTCAATATCGTTGAGGGTATTTTTTCCTTTTAAAAAATTATCATGGTCGTAAAACGCCGACTTCAAATGTGTTTCAGTTCGGCTGTTCCATGATTCCCGGTTTATCTCTATATAATTTTTTTCAGTGCTCATTGATGCTAAATTGGTTTTAAAAAAAATGGGTTTACCGCCCTCGCAGCATTTTGTCTCGTTTTGTTAGATATCAATTGATCTTTTGAAATAAGACTGTTTTTTCTTTCAACGAAATTTTTTTTACCTCGTAACCATATTCGGGTAATTCTTTTTTATAATTCAGGAAGGAATGGTCTATTGCAATGCCGGCAATATGCTCAATTTCATCAAAAGACAATTTAAAAGATTGTCCTCCATTTTTCTGGATATATTTCGAGAGGAGATGGTATTTACTCATGACCCAAGGGTTTAACGTTGCATGCTGAACCTCCGGCCAATGCTATAGGGGTAACTGTTTCCATCTATCATACGTCATCTCAAATTTAATTTCTTTTGTGCCGTGCAAGCCAACTTCTGTCCAGCCCGCTTTTCTATAAAACTTTTCAGCCCTGGTATTAAATGCAGTTCCTAACCAAACTTTGTTTTTTGTTTGTGCAAAATACCAATCCAGCATTATGTTGTGCAGTCGTTGCCCGATACCCTTTCTTTCAAAGTCGGGGTGTAAAAACAAAGCCCAGATATTATTGTCTTTTAAATCCGCAATTGCAAAGCCCACAATTCTATTGTCAATTTCACAAACCCAGCCTTTTCCCCTGGCAGTTATAAATTCCCTGCAGTCTTCATCTGTTACCAGGTTTGGGTCAGGCAAAACATTTTCTTTCACTGCATTTCTCACAATTTGTATTTGTTTTATATCCTCAATGGTAGCTTCTCTAAAAATCATATTTCAAAATAAAAGTCGATGTGGACTGGTCTTACATCCCTGGTTGCAGGCTGGCCACTACTCGCCCCAACGGCATTTACTTTATTCAGTTTTAAAGAGTCCAGCAGCGCAATAATAATTTTTGCATAATCTGCGTGTTTGAAATGTACATCCCTTTTATAAATATCAGAACGCCCATGACCAATCATGTCAACAGCAATAGTTCTGAATTGTTTTGAATAGGCGTTGATATATGGTTGCCAATAGTCAGCAGTGCCATAAAAATTATGTAGTAATAATAGCGGTTCTCCCTTCCCGGTATCTTCATAATATACCTTTGTTCCGTTGTAGTGGAAGTACTTGCCGTTGGCATGCACTTTCACCTGCCCGTTTGTAGTAAGGCAGGCGAAAAAAACCAACATTAAAAATGCTAACTGTTTCATAAGCGATCCTGTAAAAGCTGATAGATGTATTGGAGCTAACGCAATAAGGGTTACACCGTTTTCCGCTCACCACTGGCAACATTTATCCCTCCCCGATCTTTGGCGCTCCCATATGCTTCTTACCCCAGCCTTGTGCCAAGGCATGTTTCTTTTTTCTTTTTTTTAAAACGTAGCCCGCAAGTGCAGCTGCTGCTGCCAGGGCGGCCATTATAGTGGCTGCTTTTTTCATAGTGAACCTTTTTAAATTAAATTGATGTGCCGGTAGGTTACTTCCTCTACCCCCGATGCAGGTATTAAGTTAACAAAATATCAGCGAACTCCAATAGGCCCATCACCACTCCCTGGTATGCGGATGCCCCGGGTGGTAACACCCGAATGATCTGCCCTCTCAACCTGCGAACTCCAAATGTTTATATTTAACAAACCCGGCTGGGCTGTAATAGTT
>CBFGLL010000144.1:0-6208 GCA_965649585.1 uncultured Chitinophagaceae bacterium
AACATGAAAAAAAATAAAAAGGCGGCATCAGCGCCACAGGAAGAAAACATCATCCAGAAAATAGGTGGCTTCATCGGCGAAGTAGCCGGTACTATTGCCAATAAAAAAGATCAGCTGGTAGAAAACATCCAGATGGTGAAAGAAGTGGTGCAGGATGTAAAGGAAAAACGAAAAAAAGCTGCAACAAAAACCAGGAAAACAACCCCAAAAAAAGCGGCGAACAAAACTGCGAACAAAGCACCAGTTAAAGCCACTAAAACTAAAAAGGCACCCACTGCCAAACCAGCCCCTGCAGTTGGCGGGAAAGCAGCTCCTGCTAAAAAATCTACGGCTGCAAAAAAGGCTTCTGCGAAATCTGCCCCCGCAGCATCCGGAAAGGCTCTATCTAAAAAAGCTGTGGCACAAAAAGCGCCTGCTAAACCCGCCCGTCCGGTTGCCGGCAAATCAGCTTCCAAAACAGCCAAACCTGCGGCAAAAAAAACGGCGAAAAAGAAATAAGATTTTTCCTGAGGTCCAAACATTCAAATAGCCAGGCAGCAAAGCCGGGTATTATCACTCGCTCTGCCGCCTGGTAAACTTTTATATTTAAACAGGTAATCCTTACTCTGGCCCTACTATCAGTAAGGAGTAAGTTACCTGCACACCCGAGGCACTCGAACCATGATTAAACACCCTGAATTTACAGGAGTTCGCATCTACCTCAAATGGCATAAAAACGAGCTTTGCCCAATCGTTATTTGTTGCGCTGATCATATTACCTACATAAACCTGCGGCGTACCACCAAAGGTTTCGAAGCCAAATATTCCACTGTCAACAAAACTACCCGCAGGTATGGTGCCCGATAGTGTTACACTGGTACGCACCATTTTAACCTGTGTGCTGTTATTGCTACGCACATTTCCTTTATTACCATTTACCGTGATGCTCCCGGTAGTAACAAGAGACCCTTCCACGGTTGTATTGTTTCCGATGGTGAGCGCATTGTTTGGATTAAGCACCCCTTCTACCCGTACTGCTCCCTGGAAGCGCACGGAAGATGGACCTACATCAAGCGCATAAGTGGAATTGGGCAAGGTGCCAACCCCTATCCTCGATTCAAAATATCCATTGCCCGCATGCACGTCGTATGAGGGTACCACATTACCAATACCCGCAGCAATACCATAAGCACCAATCATGTAAGAGGAGGCAAAGGCCGTACCTTCTACATGCAGCCTCCGGTCTGGAGTAGTTGTACCAATACCTACATAACCAAATGAGTCTATCACCATTCTCCGGCTGCCCTGTGTATAGAAATCGAGGACGGCCTGGTTGGTACCAGCAGTTCTTCTGCTTCCAATAGCTACTTTTTTGTTATTGCCAAATGTGAGCGCACTTTCGAGCGCAATGCCATTTACATTGGCCTGGTCAATATTGAGCCCCGAGTCAATCGAAAGCCTGGCTATCGGTGTTTCGGTACCAATACCTACCCGTTGCGCAAAAACACCTATACATACACAACTGCTTATTACCAGTAACATCATCCCTTTGTTCATATTCATAAAGTTTAGGCGGGCAAATTAGCCCGGCAAATGTTCAGCGCCTAAACTAATGAGTAGATGGTCGTATTTCTTACCAACTACTGCATTTTTACCGTGCGACTGTGCCGGCAATGCAGAGATGCAAATGGCGCATACAAAACGCCATCGCCAAAAACTTAGAATACGAAAATGCTGTCCCGATTTTGAGTATATTTAAAACAAAAAACTTTGTTGTACAAAATCATACTACCTGCCGTTGTAATTTTTATTTGCTCCTGCAGCACGCAAAAAAGCAGCTCACTAAAAAACGACACTGCTTCCTTAAATACTATCGCAGAAAATTATGTGCGGCTCGGCCTCGATATCGGCCGCTACGACCCACCATTTGTAGACGCCTATTACGGGCCAGACTCACTGAAACCTACCTCCCCTGTTGCTGCCAGTTTTCCGAAAGACAGTTTTTTAAGAGCAGTAGCCACATTAAACAGCCAGTTGCAGGCATATACTAGCAGCAGCAATGATACCCTGGTAAAACGTGCTGCGTGGATACAATCACAACTCACCGCATTCGAAAGCAGGCTGAGATTACTCGGCGGCGATACAGCGAGTTTTGATGAGGAATGCCGGCAGTTGTATGGCGTCACAGTCCCTCAGTATGATTCGATCCATTTTAAAAAAATTATACAACAAATGGATAGCTTACTGCCAGGCAAAGGAAATGCGAACGAGCGCTTTCAACAATTGGCCAATCGATTTATTATTCCAAAAAATAAACTGGACACAGTGATGAAGGCGGCTATCGACGCCTGCAGGAAAATAACAAAAAAATACTACCCCTTGCCTGCCTCGGAAAATTTTACCCTGGAATTTGTAACGGATAAAGTATGGGGTGGATATAACTGGTACAAAGGAAATTACACAAGCCTGATCCAGATCAACACCGATCTTGAAATTTTTATCGACAGGGCCATCGATGTGGGCAGTCATGAAAGTTACCCTGGCCATCATGTGTATAATATGATGCTCGAAAAAAACCTGTACAGGGATAAAGGCTGGCCGGAGATTTCGCTGTATCCCTTATTCAGCCCGCAATCACTGATAGCAGAAGGAAGCGCCAACTATGGAATAGAACTGGCTTTTCCGGGAGATGAAAAAGCAGGTTTTGCCAAAGAAGTATTGCTGCCGCTGGCCGGACTTGATACTACCGGCATCAGTATTTATTTTAAAGCACTCGCTCTAAGGGAGGAACTTAACTTTGCCCGTAATGAAGCCGCCAAGGGATTACTCAATAAAACAATGACAGAAACAGCGGCTATCAACTGGTTGAAAAACTATGGAATGATGAATGAAGAGACAGCGAAAAAATCTATCGGCTTTATTCGTGCCAACAGAACCTATCTCATCAATTACAATGTGGGTAAACAGCTGGTGAAGAAATACGTGCTTTCCAAAGCGGGCACCGATATCAATAAACAATGGGAGGCATTTGGATGGATACTGAGCAATCCTGTAATTCCGGGTGATCTGGCGAAATAGGTTTTCTTAAAAAGAAAAGTTCAAAGATGCCTTGCCGGCAAAAAGCGGGTCAGCCTCTCCGCAATAATGTATAGGTTTTATAAGTTGATGACTGCAGGTACCTCATTTTGATAATTCCAATTCCTTTCACCCACCAGCAGGTTTCGCCACCCGGTGAATAAAAGGCATGAACAGCCTGGTAATTTATGCCCTCCAGTGTTACCGAACCGATCATTTCAAAATAGGGAAAACTGCTTGTAGGCCACCAAAATACGGGTCCAAATCCCACACTGCCGGGGGCCGTTTGTAAAAATACCTCCCAGCCAGGCTGATAAACCTCGGCATCCAGCCAGGGGCTATGGTTGCCAGATGCATCCACTTTGTTTAATACCAGCTGAAAATAATCTGCCAGGTAGGTATCACCAGAGGAAATTGTATATTCTTTCTTGCGTTGCAGATCGCTTGTAATTACCAACACCGAATCGAGCATACCTGTAGCAGAGTCTTTGTAAATGTAATGATCGCCGGGCTCCAGCTGCACAAACGAAAGCATTTCATCGTGGATAGAATAATAAGCCAACGGCTCTTTTTTACTACAGGCGCTGTACAACAACAGCAACGCCGCCAGCACCAGTAAGGATCTGAATGATGAGAACATAGTGCATATAATTTTAAAATAAATCATCTAAGCTGTTGTTTTGTTACCTGCCAGCCTTTGAGAAAAGCCTTTTTGGTCCAGGTTATTCACTACAGCATTTCCACGAGAGTAAATGCTCACAAACCAAATGATCGTTTCGTGTGGCAGGTAGTACGATGAGTATCCAAAAACATGGAATCCTGAGTATTTCTTAAGGTGCTGCGGATAATACGTTATAAGGTTTTGTACATACCTGTTTACCCTGCTCAAAACCTAAGAGCGAATTCACAAATCTAATATTTTTAAGGCGGATTTTTAGCCAGGCAAAGTGGAGTATAAAAACAGATACTGTTATTTTGATAGCGTCTTTCTTTTAAAATCAACAAAACTAAAAACAAGAACTACAATAGCAAATACAACAGAAGTGCCGGCCACCTGCACTAATGCTGGTCTAAACTTTTCAGTCACCAGCAACGTATGAAAACTATACGGGAAATAATAAACCAATGTGGAATTATCCTGCAAGGCCATAATGGTGCCTATCAGCCATAATGCAATACCAATACCAATGGGAACAATAAAGTTTTTAAAATGCAAGCCCATCCAGAACTGTATAGTACAGAGTGCAAGCAGGAGCACATAAGCGTTAGCCGCATTTGCAATTAATGCAGATCCATTGAGGGGCTGCTCAAATAAATGCAGGCCCGGGTGCATGAAGTGCAACGCTACAGCGGCCAGCAACATAAAAAAATGAGTGGCTGCCAGGAACATCAACATCAGTATGTTCACGCTTATAAATTTAGCGAAGAACACATTTGCCCTGCTTTGTGGTGATGCAAATACCTGCTTCCAGGCATTGGCTTTGTACTCGATATGCGGGAGCAGGGTGCAGATAAGTATGATAAAGAATGGGAAGAAGGCGGCCCCATTCATTTCAGATAGCATCCTGAAAAGACTGTTCAGCGGATCACTCTCTAGGGATTTTATTTCATCCTTATCCAACAGGATATTTAAAAGGTAAACCACCGGGCCAATGGCCGCACCAATTAAAGTAAGATAAACAGAGGCTGTACGTTTAGATTTCAGCCACTCAGAACGAAGTGATACCACAAAGTTCATGATGGGTTATTTGTAAGTTCAATGAATAATTGTTCAAGATCATTCTCCTGCGGGCGCAGCAGGTACACATCAATATTGTGCCGGCTAAGTATCCGCTGAATTACTGCTATCTGCTCTTTGTCCTGGAAAGAAACAACAAAACCATCAGCAATTATTTCAGGATCATATTCGGGTAATAAAGTGATGGCTGCTTCATTATCAGAAGTATTGAGTACTAATTTTGAACCCTTTTGTTGAAAGGTCTGCAATTCAGCAAGCCTGCCCTGGAAAAGCATTTTGCCTTTTACAATAATCCCAACATGACTAACCATTTTTTCCACTTCACTCAATAAATGACTGGAGATAAGGATCGTCATTCCATGCGTTTTGTTGAGTGTTTTCAACAGTTCACGCAGCTCGATAATACCCGCCGGGTCTAAACCATTTGCCGGCTCATCCAGTATCAGCAACTCAGGATTTGGCAAAAGCGCCAGCGCAATAGCAAGGCGTTGCTTCATGCCCAGTGAAAACTTTTTGGTTGTTTTAGAACCCGCATCTTCTAAACCAACGGTTTTTAATACTTCTGGTATTCTTGATTTGGATGCACCGTACACTTCCCTATAAACTTCCAGGTTTTCTGCAGCCGTTAGGTGCCCGTACAATGATGGGGTTTCTATCAGCGACCCTACCCTTTTCAAAATTTCAATACGGTTTGCCGACAGGTGTTCTCCAAATATTTCTATATCGCCCTGTTGATTTTTTAAAAGGCCGAGTAACAAACTCAGTGTAGTCGTTTTACCGGAACCATTGGGACCGAGAAAGCCATAAATGCTTCCCTTTTCTACAGTAAGGTTAATATCAAACAGGGTTTGCACTTCCTTTGAATAGTGATAAGAAAGCCCTTTTGTTTTTAATATCGCAATATGGTTCATCGATAAAATGGCGGGCTGTGATCAACATTGGTTACACAGCCAACAGCTTTAATTGGTTGGTTATAAAGATAGGTTCTTGCGCCCATGCCTTTAAGCCGTTCATGTAGAAAAATGGCTTTTGTTCGTGCCAGCACCAGCACTTAAACTTACCTGCTGCATTGACTGTTACTTTTGCCCAGGTTCGTGTCTGCACGAACCACTTTAACCTACCTTTCTCATGAACTGTCACGAAAACCTCTCTACCTCGGATTTGTTACTAGTGCCATTTTTTTAAAACCCTGCGACCCAAATAATCTTTTCATGGGTATCACCCGGCAGTAAATCCAACAATCATCCTCCCGTCAATTCCCCGTAGGCGCCGCAGGCGGCTTACTCAACAGATCATCATTGTTCACACCCTTTTTCTTCGACACCTGCTCTGTAAGTTTTCCAAAGTTCCAGGTGAGTGCCAGTACAGCCGCACGGCGTGGCCTGGTAACCGTAGTGGTACTGTTGAAATTCGGGT
>CBFGLL010000145.1:0-6200 GCA_965649585.1 uncultured Chitinophagaceae bacterium
ACGTAAACTTTGATGCGCTTACGCTCGAAAGCCAGAAGTTGTATACCGAGCTTATAGAAATGGAACATGCTAAATAAAAAATTACACATAGATCTATTAAAAAAGCGGCACCATGTGTCGCTTTTTATTTGCGCTCCCTTGAACAAGCCTGGCAGTACCTGCATTTGAATTGACTAAATTGCAGCGCTAAAAAGAATCAGCAGATGAAAATTATTCCACTCAGCGAAGGTGCTTTCAGTATAGATAAAACCAAACATTTTGTTCCTTTCGATAAAGAAAAAGACGACTTGCAGCAAAGAGCTACCGGCAGTCTGTTGGTGGAGGTACAGCCCTTTGTGCTGGTAACTGCAAAGGATATCATCCTGCTGGATACAGGCCTGGGATTTTCAAATGCGGATGGTGTTTTACAGGTCCATCAAAACCTGGTGAACAATGGTATTAATCCACTGGATGTTACCAAAGTGTTGCTGAGCCATTTGCATAAGGATCACTCCGGAGGCGTAGCAAGAGAAGATAAAATACTGGGAGGGCAGTTCATTAGTTTTCCCAACGCCCGCTATTATGTGAACCGGCAGGAACTGGACTTTGCTTTTGAAAAAGGTGCTCCCTCTTATACGCCCCACGAATTTGAAATATTAAGATCAGCCGGCAACGTTGAATTTATAGAAGGCAATGGCATTATCGATGAATATATTCGCTATGAAACCACCGGCGCCCATTGCCCTTACCACATGGTGTTTTGGATTGAAGAAAACGGTGAAACTGTTTTTTTTGGTGCAGATGTAGCGCCACAGTTGCAGCAGATGAAAAACAGGTTTATTGCCAAGTATGATTATGATGGCAAAAAATGTATGGAACTGCGGCAGCAGTGGTGGCAGCAGGCGCAGGAAAAAAAATGGACGATGCTATTTTACAATGAACAGCAGTCAACAATTCGGCTGTCTTCCCGGAACTGTGATCTGGCCCTACCTGGTTGCCCTTAACATACCCTAAATCAGCCGCAAAAACCCGCACCAACTGGTATATAAAAAAAGAGGCCTGCCCTAGACAGAGCTGGCCGTTGCTAACCTATGAAAAACACCTAATACAAATGTATAGTAAAAAATATTGAATCCAAGTTTTCCCGGGGTTTTTTCCCACGTAATTTTACGGTGTAGTATGAGTTCTACAAAACCCCTCTTATAAAAAAAATCCCTTCACCGGTAAGATGAGAGGGATCTATTGAAATAAAAAAAATGACTTTATTATTCACCAGGAGAATTTCGCCTCCCCAGGCCGTTTCGCATGCCTTGGTTTTGCTGGCGCATTTTGCGTAAACGATCTACCAGCTTTTTACGGAATTCCCCGTCTTTAATGTAAAAGCTATTGGTTCTGTCGTTACCCAGCACTTTGGCAAACCTATCCTGGTATTTCTTTTTGATATTAAGAGCAGCCTGCTGTCGGGAAAGTTCATCGCCACCGCCGGTAGCCACGCCTTTTATATCGCTGTCGTATTGCTGGTGAATGGGCCAGAACTTCTGTGCTTCAGCTTCTGTAAGTTTAAGTTCCTGGGTGATGTATGCCACGTACAGGGCCTGTACTTTTTGCTCCCTGTTTCCCGGGTCAGGCTGGGCCATTGCTGCCAAACCTACCATCATTGCCATCAAAAATGTAAATATCCTTTTCATATTATGTTGTTTTCAGTAAGGGTGCTTACTGTTAGTTTAATTCAAGTTCGTTGAGCATATTATCGAGCGTTTTGTCGTCGATGATATAGTCAGTGGCATCCGGCAGGCTCTTTACATCATCTGTAAGTGAGGCCACCAAAGCTGCATCTACATCCTGACCGGCGCTTTCCAGGTAAGCCACAATATCTGCATCACTCACCGTGCTCATTTCTTTATCAAAACTATTTGTTTTCAAAATCACTTCGCCTTGTTCTACTACTTTGGCAACATCTGCCGTAAGGGCCGGGGTTTGTTTATTGTTGAGGATAAAATAACCACTGATGGCCATCACGCCGGTTACCACCGCCGCAGCTGCATACCTCCACATATTAGTACGGGGAGCCATTTTCACCACCCTTGCGCCACTTTGCTCAGTAACCCGGCTCACGCTAAAGTTTTCAAAATATCCTTCGGGAACAGTAAATACATTTTTCTTGCCAATGCCTGCCACCAGGGGAGAAATAAAACTGGTTTCTTCAGCCACCGAGCTGTCTTTTACCATTGCCATAACACTTGCAGGAAGCTGTTCAAAATACCCTTGGGGAACAGTAAATACATTCGTTTTGCCGATCCCCGCCAGTACAGCACTCTCTTCCGAGGCTGCATTAACTTCAGATTTAATGCGGTTCATAATAACATCCGCCAGTCCTTCAAAATATCCATCTGGTACAGATGCTGATGTAACGGCTGGATTATCAGCGGTTTGAAGTAATATCAGAGCAGGCAGGCTTTCAAAATACCCTTCCGGAACACTAAAAGGGTTCCCTTTTGGAATAGCCGCCAGGGTTGGGCTGAGCTCTTTTAATTCATTTAATATATGATTGGCTTGGTTCACGTCCTTTAGATGCGTTTTCGGGCCCTTGGTTTAATGATTTAAAATATAATCTTCAATTTTTTTAACTGCGTGGTGATAACTGGCTTTCAAAGCACCTTCGCTGGTTTCTAACACACGGCTCATTTCTTCGTAAGGCATCTCTTCAAAATACCTGAGGTTAAACACCGCTTTTTGTTTTTCAGGCAACTGCTGTATGGCCAGCTGCAGTTTCCATTCCAGTTTTTTACTGTCAAAATCCTTATCTGCTACCAATTTGTTGCTTAAATAACTCTCTTCGTCGCTAATTGAAGTGGCCGAGCGCTTTTTTTGCTGTTCCAGAAAGCTAAGGCTTTCATTGGTAGCTATGCGGTAGAGCCAGGTATAGAGCTGGCTGTCTTCCCGAAAATTGTCGAGGCTTTTCCAAACCTTGATGAACATATTTTGTAACACATCATTAGCATCTTCATGCTCCACCACCATACGGCGAATATGCCAGTACAGTTTTTCCTGGTATTTCCTGATAATCCGGGTATAGGCGGCCTCCCTCGTGGCTGGGTCCTTAAATTGGATAAGCAGTTCTTTATCGTCTAATTGTTCGGCCATATTATAATTGTAAGCAGCAAAAATAAAAAAACCAAAGCATAGACTTTGGTTTTAAATCAATGTTTAATAAATACCGTGTTGCATATCACTGCTTTTTAACGATTCGTTGCCATTCGGGATGCCGCTTCAAAAAGCTCTGCACATATTGGCACATAGGGATCACCTGCTGCTCACGATCTTCAACTTCCATCAGAACTTTTTCAACAAGTGCAGCTGCAACACCTCTTCCTTCCAGTGATTGCGGCACTTCGGTATGCGTTAGATAGATATCGTTGCCTTTTACCTTGTACTCAAGTATAGAAGGGGTACCATCTACCTTCATTTCAAAACGTTCTTCTTCCTTGTTGTCTTCCAGCGTTATGTTTGCGAATGCTTCTTTCATGTTTCCGTTTTTTAATTTAACACACCATATTTACCTTCCTGGAATTCATTGATAGCCTCGTAGATCTCTGCCTGCGTGTTCATCACAAAGGGGCCATAACTCGCAATGGGTTCGTTGATAGGTTCCCCGCTCATTAATAACACTACTGCATTTTCGTCAGCACTAATTTCCAACTCTTCGCCGTCATTTGCAAATAAAACAAAACTATGCTCGGCTATGGCGCTGCCGTTAATGCTTACATTTCCACTGATCAATAATGCTGCCGTATTATGCGTAGCAGGCACGCTCGTGCTAAAAGATCCACCCTTGTTCAATTTAATGTCAAACAGGTTTACCGGGGTATAAGTAGATGCCGGCCCGGCAACCCCATTTGTTTTGCCTGCAATTACATTTACGATGCCTGCGCCATCGGGCAATGTTATCTTACCCATCTTGTCGGCAGTAAGGGCCTGGTAATGCGCCGCTACCGATTTGTCTTTTTTAGGCAGGTTCACCCACAACTGCACCATTTCAAACGGACCTCCTTTTTTAGAAAACTCCGTTTCGTGGTATTCTTTGTGCAATACACCTGCACCGGCAGTCATCCATTGCACATCACCGGGATTAATTACGCCACTGTTGCCTGCACTGTCGTGGTGCGCCACGCTGCCCTGGTATGCAATGGTAACCGTTTCAAAACCTTTGTGTGGGTGCACATCTACACCTCTTGGTTCATTGCTTGGCCCAAAATCGAATGCCGCATTAAAATCGAGCATTAAAAACGGGCTGATCCTTCTTTGTGATATGATCCTTGGTATAAAGTTGTACACTCTAAAACCATCACCTACCATTCCGGGTTGTACCGGTTTGGTAATTATTTTTTCTATTGACTTTTTCATTGTTACTCCTTTTATTGAATTTGAATATTAAGTCCTGCATTTTTTAACACATCGTCATTGATACTGATGGAAGGTTTGTTTTCCTTTTGCTTTTGTACCAGTGCTTGTAAAACATTACCGGGGCTGAGGTCCGTATCTTGCTCAGATAATACTACCAGGCCGGGATGTTGTTTTGTGAAAAGCTGTTCCAGCTTTTTAGCATCTGTTTCGCCCAGGGTTTTAGCTAACACCACCACATCCTGGTGCAGCTGCTGAAATTTTTCGATGGCTGTTTCGGGGTTGTCTGCAAAGCTGCAGATCCAGTTACCATCAAAAGCATCAAACAAACCTTTGTCGGTTTCGGAAAAGCCGGCAAATAAAATGGTTGTTTTGTTCATGTGTTCTCCTTTTTTGAAACACAAAACTACCATCTCACAAAGCGCTTAAAAATAATGTAGGTTAAGATTTTGACTCATTATTGGGTTGATGCAGCATCTTGCTGAAAAACTCGGGGGTAACACCAATATAAGAAGCCACGTATTTCTGTGGCAGCTGCTGGCCAAGGCCGGGATAAAGATCAATGAAGCAGGCATACCGTTCTTTTGCAGTAAGGGTAAGGGTGGCAGCCATGCGTTGTTGTTGGGCTGCGAGGGCGTTCTCGGCTAATATCCTGAAGAAACGTTCGAGTTTTGGTATCTGAACATACAGCTCGTCCATATGTTCTTTTCTTATTTCCAGTATTTCTGTTTCTTCCAGTGCATCAATAAAAAAACTGCCCGGCGACTGGTTGAGGTAACTTTGCATATCAGTGATCCACCAGCCCGCAGGGGCAAACTGAATTACATGTTCTATCCCGCTTTTATCTATCGCATATAACCTTAACAATCCGGCCAACACAAATTTTACGCTATAGTTTACATCACCTTCCTGTAGTAAGAATTGTTTTTTCTTTATTTTTTTTGATTGCAGCAAACTCATGATAGCGGTTTCTTCCTCCGTGGTAAGCGTTATATGTTTTGCAAATGATTGAAATAAAAGAAGCGGTGATTGCATGGACAATATTTTTAGCAGCGGGTAATTATTGGTTTAAATAAAAAGCTGCTTCAAAATTGAAACAGCTTGTACGATATCATAAAAAACAAATCATTTTCTTGCAATGGCTCTTTCTGCAGCAGCAACTATATCAGGAGTATCGAGGCCATACTTGGTGAGCAGTTCGTTGGGCTTACCACTTTCTCCAAAAGTATCTTTTGTGCCTACGTATTCTATTGGAACCGGCTGGTTTTTAGAAGCTACGTGGGCAATACTGTCGCCCAGTCCGCCGTAGATATTATGTTCCTCTGCGGTAACGGCACATTTTGTTTTGCTGATAGAAGCCAGCACAGCGGCTTCATCCAGTGGTTTGATCGTATGAATATTGATCAGTTCCACGCTGATCCCTTTTTCTTCTAAAATCCTTGCTGCTTCCACCGCTTTCCACACCAGGTGGCCGCAGGCAAAAATGCTCACATCTTTTCCTTCATTTAAAATCTGCGCTTTACCCAGTACAAAATCTTCTTCCTTTGTAAAAATGGGCCACACAGGGCGCCCGAAACGAAGGTACACAGGACCTTCATGATGGGCAATGGCTTTGGTGGCAGCTTTGGTTTGATTGTAATCAGCAGGTACAACTACCATCATGCCCGGCAGCATTTTCATCATACCAATATCTTCCAGTATCTGGTGCGTAGCTCCATCTTCGCCAAGGGTAAGGCCCGCATGCGAAGCACATATCTTTACATTTTTTCCGCTGTAAGCAATGCTTTGGCGTATTTGATCGTACACCCTTCCGGTGCTGA
>CBFGLL010000146.1:0-6198 GCA_965649585.1 uncultured Chitinophagaceae bacterium
TTTATGTCCGCCAGCCTAAACGTTACTCTGTACAGCATACTGCCCGCCAGCCTCACCGCCATTAAAGACCTGCCGGATTATTTAAATGATTATCACGAACAAAAAACGGCAGCATTGAAAAAAAATGCCGTCCGCACAGTGGTGATCGGCCCGGCAGGCTGGAGTGCAGATGGAAAATGGTTGCTGCTCGATATACGATCCAACGATAATAAAGATCGCTGGCTCGCTACCTGGAATGCTGCCACGCAAAAACTCGCTACCATCAGCAGGCAAAGAGATGAAGCCTGGATCGGCGGGCCGGGCATGTTTAACCGGGGATGGCTCGATAACGAAAACATTTTTTACCAGTCAGAAAAAACGGGATACAGTCACTTGTACCGGGCGAATGTGTTAACGGGTGTGGAACAACCCATCAGCAGCGGCAAATATGAAATACAAACAGCACAATTGTCAACAGACAAAAAATGGTTTTACATCACTACCAATGAAGTGCACCCCGGCGAAAAACACTTATATCGTATATCCGTAACCGGTAGCAACAAACAACGTATTACTACGGCCACGGGCAGCAACGAAGCAAGGTTATCGCCCGATGAAAAATATATCGCTGTGCTGCATTCCTATTCCAATAAACCCACAGAACTTTTTTTACTGGAAAATCCTGCCGGCAACAATACAAAGGCGGCAGCAAAAGCAGAACAGGTAACTTTTAAAGCCACTACTGCGGAATTTTCCTCTTACCAATGGAGAGATCCTGAAGTGTTCTCCTTTACAGCAAGAGACGGAGCACCCGTGTATGCAAGATTATATAAACCAACCAACCCCCACCCCACCAAACCCGCAGTTATTTTTGTACACGGTGCAGGTTACCTGCAAAATGCGCATAAGTGGTGGAGCAGTTATTTTAGGGAATACATGTTTCACAACCTGCTGGCCGATGAAGGTTATACCGTGATGGATATTGATTACCGGGGCAGTGCCGGATATGGACGTGACTGGCGTACCGGTATTTACAGGCATATGGGCGGTAAAGATCTTACCGATCACATTGATGCTGCCGAATGGATGGTAAAAAACCTCGGAGTATCCAAAGACAGGATCGGGGTTTATGGCGGCTCCTATGGCGGCTTCATCACACTGATGGGAATGTTTACAGCACCCGATGTGTTTGCTGCAGGCGCTGCATTGAGGCCGGTTACCGACTGGGCACAATACAACCATGGATACACTTCTAATATTTTGAATGAACCGGCCAATGATAGTATTGCTTACCGGCGAAGTTCACCGCTGTATTTTGCCGATGGATTAAAGGGAAATTTATTGATGTGTCATGGTATGGTGGATATAAATGTGCATTACCAGGACGTGGTAAAATTATCGCAGCGGTTAATTGAATTAGGAAAAGATAACTGGGAACTGGCCAGCTACCCTATGGAAGACCACGGGTTTGTAGAACCCAGTAGCTGGACGGATGAATATAAACGCATACTTAAGCTCTTTAATATTACGTTAAAGCGATAAGTATAAAATGCTAATCGCTTGTTAAAAGCCAAAAACACTTAAACTAATACGATGTATTTCCATCTTATTTATAATTGTGGCATAAAATTGTATTAGTCAACAATAGCCAATTAAAAAACCATTAAAAATTAAAACGATGAAACGAATCTTATTACCCCTTGTAATTGTATCTGCAGTAGTTTTTTCTGCCTGCAAAGACAAAAAAGAAACCACAGACAGGGAGATGGTATTATTAACCGACTCTTCAAACATAAGTAACCTGGCAAGTGATACTGCTGCAGGACAGGCAGTGTTGCCTACCCCGCAGGAACCTGTAGTAGCAGCACCCCCGGTGCGATCTACCAGCCCTGCACCACGTAGGCAAACGCAGGCCCCTGTACGTAGCAACCAGCCAACTACCCAGGCCCCGGTAAATACGCCGGCGCCAACTACCACACAACCCACTACCACTCCTGCTCCTACAGAAACTGCAGGTACAGGAACTGAAACAACCACTCCAGCTCCTACCACTTCTGAAAAGAAAGGAATGAGTAACTCAGCCAAGGGCGCCATCATTGGTGGTGTAGGTGGTGCAGTTGCCGGTGCGGTGATCGGTAAAAATGCAAAAGGTGCAGTGATAGGTGGTGTAATTGGTGCAGCAGGTGGTTATATTCTTGGTAAAAAGAAAGATAAAAAACAGGCCGCAGACACTACAAACAACTAAATATCTTACTCCTGAACATACAACAGGAAAGCCGCCCGAATGGGCGGCTTTTTTATGATCTAAGATGAGTTGGAGGTTTTAAGTTTATACACAGATGTGTGGTTTTTTTCAACGCCGGAAAGAATTAGGGGAGTAGATGAAGTATTTACGGGAGCGCTAATGCCCGGCTATTTACTTATGCCGAAATGCGGCTGTCTTCCCGCCTGCCCCGATGAAATCGTGGGAGCGAGCGAGGGATCTGCCCGGGGATGCTGCCTGGCTTTTTACAAATGCCGCAGGTAAGCTTTCTTCCCGAGTGAGCGAGGGATGCCAGTGGATGCCGTCTGGCTTTTTACAAATGCCGCAGGTAAGCTGTCTTCCCGAGCGAGGGAGGGATCTGCCGGTAGATGCTGCCTGGCTTTTTACAAATGCCGCAGGGAAGCTGTCTTCCCGAGTGAGCGAGGGATCTGCCCGGGGATGCTTTTAAAAAAAACATTAGAATAATGGAACTACATTTAGGAAGGTTAAAACATTTAAACGATGCGCACCCCGGGTTCCCCAAGCTACTGTGTTTATATCGTAACTAATAAAAACAAAACAGTTCTGTACACCGGAATCACTAATGACCTACGCAGAAGGTTAGAAGAACACGAAACATCTATCATCCCATTTAATTCTTATTCATTTGCCGGCAAGTACAATGCATACCTGCTACTTTATTATGAAACATTTGAAAATATTATGGATGCGATTGCCAGGGAAAAATAAATAAAAGGTTGGCGTAGGAGTAAAAAAGAAGAACTTATTAAATCCGTCAATCCTGAGTGGAGATTTTTAAATGATGAATTGTGAGGTTTGGGCGGTAACAGAGCCAGGCACATCCCTCGCTCACTCGGGAAGACAGCCACCCTTCAACTCCAATACAATACTCATCCGCAAACAAATCGACCACTTTCATTTAGCGAAATATCAGCCAGGCAGATCCCTCGCTCACTCGGGAAGACAGCCACCCTTCAACAGTATTACAATTCTCATCAGCAAAAAAATCGACCACTTTGATTTATCGAAATAATATCCCGGCAGATCCCTCCCTCGCTCGGGAAGACAGCCACCCTTCAACTGCAATACAATACTCATCAGCAAACAAATCGACCACTTTCATTTAGCGAAATATCAGCCAGGCAGATCCCTCGCTCGCTCCCACGATTTCATCGGGGCAGGCGGGAAGACAGCAGCACTTCAGCAGTGGTATAATGCTCATCAGCAACAAAAATCGACCACTTTCATTTATCGAAAGTCGCTTAATTCCTACTCAGCAATGCATTCCTATTATACAATTCAGCCACCGCTGTCACTCTTTTTGAAATGGGACTTATTTTAGTGGTTTTCTTAAATAATTCCTTTGCCTCTGCATTGTCTTTTAGCAAGGTTTCCAGCAGGTCGGGGCTAAAGGCAAAAATTTCTCCGCCATCTTTCTGTACAAATAACTGCTCTGCCGTAGTCCTGCCATTGTAATATTTTTTGCAGTAGATGCTGAGGTTACCTTCTGCAATCCTGGCAGCAAAACCCGGCAGGGTTTCCACCGCCGATTTGCTGCGGATATTATCTACAAACACTTCCTGCGTAATGGCATAGAGTTGATTTGTTTGATAAGCTTTAATAGCCGCCGTTTCCAGTTTTTCTTTTCCGTCTGCCAACAAATGCGGCGTTACAAAAGGACCGGTCACTAATTTTAGTGTATTAAACTGTCGGATGCTACCGTTTTTTAATTCCACAAAACAGGGAAGTTGATTGTTAGCGGATTTTGCATCCACAGGAGCGTCTGCTCCCATTTTTGATACAGCGCAAGATGTAAGCGAACACACTGCCACTGCAAGGGCAGGTGCCCAGCGTAAAATTGTTTTCATTGTTTGGTTTATTAAGGTGCTCTATAAACGAACAGGCATCAGGAATATTGTTTATGTGAGAGAGGTTTCAATGCCTGCCTACCGGAGGTAGGGTTTAAAGGGTTTCAAAGATTTAAGAGGTTTCAAAGCCCGCCTACCGGAGGTAGGGGTCAAGAAGTTCAAGAGCCTGCCTACCGGAGGTAGGGTTCAAGTGGACTCTGAATGCCTCGGCTGGCCATCCTAAACCCCTAAACTCCTAAACCGCTAAACTCTAAACACCTACACTTCAAACCCGTTACACAAGCATTAAACAGCACAGCGTTCTCAACCTTCAACTGTCAACTCTCTATCACAACCGCAAAAAAACCCACAGCGTTCCCAACCTTCAACCGTCAACTGTCAACCCTCGCCCTCCCCTCCTACACCATTCCCGGTATTTTCTCCCGAAATTTTGTGTAGCTCTCGGGTAATCATTAATTTACACATGAAGCCATGGAAATAAAAAACGACCTCGTATACATTGCCGACGATCATATAATGGTGGCGCAGGGTATCAGCAGCCTGCTACAGCAATTGGGCTATAGTAACACCCGCATTTTTACAAATGGAGAAGAAGTGCTGAAAGCCTGCCACGCCAGGCTCCCCTCTTACATCTTCCTGGATATTTATATGCCCGAAGGCGATGGCATATCTACCCTGCACAAACTGCGCAAACATGGCCACCGCATGCCGATACTCATGTTATCCATGACGGCCGATAAAAAATATATTGATAGCAGCATGGAAGGCGGCGCCAATGCCTACCTGCACAAAAGCTGTGATGCCGATGAAATACGCAGGGCATTTACTGCCATCGAAAAAGGTAATACCTATATTTCTGATGCGGTGAATTATGTAAACACCGGCACCATAAAAGTGAGCATCAACAGCGAATACTATTTAAAAGAAGCACTCACCCGCCGGGAACTGGAAATACTCAACAAATACTGCGACGGCCTATCCACCGAAGAAATAGCAAAACAACTTTTTTTAAGCGCCGCTACAGTGGACACCCATAAAAAAAAGATCATGCAGAAATTTGGCGTGAGCACATTGTCGAAGCTGGTAGCCGTAGCCATTAAAAAATATTTTGTGTGATGAAGTGGGTGCTGATCGTATGGTGCATGCTGAGTACGGCCGCATTTGCACAACAATACCAGCCGCAGGATAGCATGGCCCCGGCCAATGTTGCGCTTCAGCAACTGCCTACCCCAAAAAAAGTACAACAGCCCTCCGAGCCGCAACTGCTATGCTTTAAAGCGCAGCAAAAACTGCAACTGCAGCAATACGATTCCAGCATCTATTTCTGCAACCAGGCCATTGCCCTGCTGGCCAAGCAACCCGATAACAAGCTGCTGGTAGCGGCACTGCACTGCAAAGGCAACGCACAATATTATTTAGACGATCATAAAAAAGCAGAAACCAACTGGCGGCAGGCATTAACGCTGGCCTTAAAGGAAAACGAGTATGATGCCATCACAAAAATTGCCAGCAACCTGGGCGCCGTGTACCTCGATGATGAATACCTCCACCGAACTGATATGGCACATTTTGCCACGGCGGATTCTTTTTTTGCCATTGCATATGAGCAGCTTCAATCAAAAGATTCACTCGCCAGCGATCAGGGCCTGCGCACCCTCCGCCTCATGGCCACCAGCCTGCACCTGCAAAAAAAATACGACAGTGCCGATCATTATTATAAAAAAGTGATCAGCCTGTCCAAAACGGTGAATGTAAACACCTACCTGGGCGCACTCACTTTTTATGCAGAACTGCTGAGCGAAACAGGCCGATACCAGGAGGCGCTACACTATGCCAAAGAAGCGCTTGCCTGGGCCTCGCATCCCGATATAAAAACAAAAGACCAAACCCACATCATGCATGTGTATGGTCGCACCCTTTATAACAGCGGAAATTTTAAGGAAGCTTACAAATTCAATGATTCCTCTTACAGGCTTTTGATAAAAGACTATGAAAAAATAAATGCCACCGCTTATTCCGAATCGGAATCGAAGTTTAAGAACCAGTTGCTGCAATACCAGGTTGAACTGGAGCGGGCACAAAAAAACA
>CBFGLL010000147.1:0-6179 GCA_965649585.1 uncultured Chitinophagaceae bacterium
GCACCCTGTCCATCAAGCAACACTTTGGTTCCATTAGCAGCAGCAAGCTGCATCACTTTATACTGTGCGTAAATGCTGGAGGAGGAAAATGGTTCTTCCTGGTGGTAACATAGCTTCTCGAAATCTTTGATGAGGCCATCAGCGTCTGGCGTAGTTTTATAATTTTCGAGCTTTAAGAAACCGGCAACCTCATCCACAAAAGAGGATTCATTTTTGTCAAACCCAGGAAAAACCGCTGAATAAGTTTTAAAGGAGCTCCCTGCCTTTTCTGGACCAAGCATAGTAGTTACCATGGCGGCTATACTACTACTGTCAAGCCCGCCACTGAGGCTGCAGCCCACCTGTACATCGC
Organism: uncultured Chitinophagaceae bacterium; assembly: GCA_965649585.1. Taxonomy (GTDB): domain Bacteria; phylum Bacteroidota; class Bacteroidia; order Chitinophagales; family Chitinophagaceae; genus Ferruginibacter. The sequence goes on from CBFGLL010000147.1 coordinate 353, forward strand.
TCCTTAACCTGCGGATGATAGATTGCGATAAAAGTTCTTTAAATGTTTCTACGTAATTTTTACCATTTGGTTTGGGCTGGTGCTGGCTTTCCAGCTTCCAGTACGGATTTATGGCAAAGGTTCCGCTCTGTGCTTTGTACAGCATGTAATGCGCCGGAAGCAGGGAATAAATCTGTTCAAAAAAAGTTTGGGATTTATCAGATGGATTTTGAACAGACCCCAATGCAAAATAGTTGAGCAGCATCTTCCTGTTCACTGCTTTTGGTACTGCAATTTCCCAAAGCGCTTTCATTTCGCTGGCGAAGAAAAATTGTTCGTTTGTTTTATGATAATACAAAGGCTTTTCGCCAAACCTGTCTCGGGCAACAAACAAATTGCGTTCCTGCTCATCCCAAATGGCAAAGGCAAACATGCCGTCGAAATGGCAAACACAATCCGGGCCATAAAAATCATACGCAGCCATGATCACTTCCGTATCACTTTCTGTACGAAACTGGTAACCTGCATTTTTTAACTCCCGCCTTATTTCTATGTAATTATAAATTTCGCCATTGTACACTATGCTATACCTTCCTAAATAGTGCATGGGCTGCGCAGCTGCCTCAGAAAGGTCAATGATGGCAAGACGGGTGTGGGAAAAACCTACGCTGTTGTCTTCATTTTGCCATATCCCTTTGCCATCGGGGCCCCGGTGTGCCAACACATTGCACATAGCACGCAACATACCCGGCTGGATATAGTTAGGATCTCTCGAAATTATTCCGGCAATACCACACATGCAGTAAAGTTAGTCAAATACAAAGAAGGCTGCTTGCATCAATTTATAAACCACTAAAAGTGAGTGGCAATACCACTTTTACATTATCCCAGCTCATTAAAAGGTCTGCACCTTCCCGGGTATCCTGAAAAATCATGGTAAAATCTTCAATGGAAGGTTCCTGTGCCTGCACCGGCACTTCAACGGTAAGAACATCTTTGCTGCTATCTATATTCAAGCCCCAGCTATCGAGGTTCTGGTTCAGCACAATCTCCCATTTATCCGCATGGGGAATACAATACATTACATAACGCCCTGTCGATACATTTTTGCCGGCCATCAGCACCGGCTTAAAAAATTCAATTTCTGTGGCTTCATTTGCACCAAGGCGCCAGGGCTTTCCATAAGGGCACAAACTTTTGGGATCGTTACCAAATATCGTTCTACCCTTGCGGTGAGGACGGCTGTAGATGACCCTTGCAACAGGACCGCCTACAATTTCGCCTTTAATTTTTCGCTGAGGGTATTGTGCGGGACAATAGCTAATATCCAAAGGCGACTGGTCAACATTGGAATAGGGATTACTCGCAGCTTTTGAAGAATCCACCAGGGCAACTGTTGTATATTTATTTTCGGCGTTTTTACAGGCACCAAATACAACGAAAGCACAAACAATAAAACACCCGGTAGTTTTGGTAAAAAATTTCAACATAGTTGGCTATTGTAAATAGATGGGCAGGCTCACCTGCGAGCTGTCCCATGCAATATTAAGATTAAATCCACCGCTTTGTTTTTCAAACTGCATGGATAGGTACTCCACAGGGTTTGTTAGTTTTGTAACAGGCACATCTACCCTGGCCACATCTTTTTTGGGGTCGTACACAAATGCTCCCCAGGTATCTGTTTCTTTATTAAATATCATCGTCCATTTATCCGCTACCGGAATAGCATATAAACTATAACGCCCTTTTTTTATTCTTGTGTTGCCCACCTTTACGTTGTGAAAAAATTCAATTTCTGTGGCTTCGTTTGCACCCAACCTCCATACTTTTTCAAATTCGATAAGATCGCCAAAAACGGCCCGGCCGTTTTTTTGAGGCCGACCATACAATACCCTTGCTGCAGGCGGCTCCGTAGCCTTGCCTTGTATTTTCAACACAGGATAATTCTGCGGATAATAACTTACATCCAGCGGTGACTTATCCGTTTCAGGGTATTTCAACTGGGCACTTGCGATAATGCTTACAAATAATAGCAATAAAAAAACAGGGAGTATTCGTTTCATCAGGTTATTTTTTTCAAAGATAACCGAATCAGGCTTTTTGCAAATCCTGTAAAGTACCAGCGGCAAATATTTTAACAGAATCAAAAAAAAGCTCGTACTGCTCCCTGAAAAAAGATTTGTACTCTATAAACAACCCGAATGCCGTTTCTGTTTCGGGGATATAAGTTGCCCTGCGTGCAAGCCCCTCAAAACTGCGCTGGATGCCCCATTCCTGGTGGTAATTGTACAACCAGTTTTGGGAGCGCATATAAGGAAACATGTGGGCAAATGCCGCGGGAAACCATTGTTTGTTATCATCCAGGCTCTGGTAGGTTTTTTCACAGAAGTTCTCGAGCTGTTCCATAGAAGCAAACTGCAGGGGATCGTTTGCCAAAAAATGGTCGTACACAATATCGGCAAATGCGGCACCATACAACCTATATTTTGGTTTAAATATGGCTGCAATATTTTTAGTGGAAACATGCGAATCGGTAAAATCATCGATTGCCCGGTGCAACTGAATACCCACCTGCACACTTAAAGGGTAATCGAATTTCTTTTTGCCCTTTATAAAATCGCTGATCATATTACCCAACAACACGTCGGAATCATTAAAAGAGAGGTATGCATGTGCCAGGTAATTCATGTTTTAAAGATAAAATGAAGCAACGTGAAAGCCACTGCTGTTTTTTAACATTATCAACGCATAATTTATAATTTTTTTAAGACTACCCCTGAAACACTTGCCAGCATTGAATTTCAGCATTTTCTAATTTGTAAAAAAAAGTCATTTTCTGTTGCCGGGTGAAAACGTAGAAAAAATTTCAACCCTATATCCATTATGCTATTGCCGTTTGCTTTGGTGCGTACTACTTTTGTTGTGCCATGATTGCAGGAGGTAAAGTACCTGCAACGATTTTAAAAAACAAAAAAGTATAGACATGAAAAAGTTAACAGCAATTGTTGCTGCACTGGCCTTATTTATCAGCGCCACCGCAGCAGATCCATCTCCAAACAGCGAATTCAACTCGCTCTTTAATGCCAGCACTGCCAAAGTGGTAAGCGCTGAAAAAGTTGGCAAAGCCATTATCAACGCATTTTCTCAAAAATTTACAAAGGCTACGGCCGTAAACTGGAAAGAGAACCAGGGTATTTTCTTTGCTTATTTTAAACAGTACGAAAGTGATTATGCGGCAGCCTACAACATCGATGGCGAAATGATCGCCTTGTCACGCCCTGTTGCATTGGATGCATTGCCACTGGCGGTATCTGAGTCCCTGTATTCACAATTCAAAGACCACAACATTCCTGGTACCGTGATGGAAATAGTAATGGAGGGTGAAACAAGCTACTACCTTACTGTAGAAAACAAAACCGCTTACAAACAACTGAAATGCACTCCATCTGGTGAAATTTCAGTTACCAAAAAAATAAAAAAGAAAGTGTTGGTGGGCCGTGTCGAGGTATAGACGCTAAGAAAAAAACGGCGGTTGTTTCACTATACGCCATGAAGCAGCCGCCCGTTTTTTATTTATAGATATTTCGCCAACCATTCGCTCATCAGCTGCAACGCCTTCGGCGAAAAACTTTCTTCCAATGTTGCATATTCATCCAGGCTGCAGCGTTCACAGGTTTGAAATAAATGATTGAGCTGTTGTATTTCCTGCACATCGTATCTCTTCGATCTGCTTTTTTGCAAAGCCGCTTTAATGCCGGCCAGGTTCGATTGTGGCAATACCTGTATATCCCTGCTGCCATTTAGAGCCAATACATCGCAGGATAATCTTTTAAGTACCGGGCCAGGTTTATAACCCAGGAAGTACCTGAACCATGGAGTGTATAATTGCCCTACCATTGCCTTAGCATAAGCCAAACGTTGAGTGTCGCCCTCTAAGTTAAATGCCTTTTTAACTTCGTTGCTTACATCCCATTTTTTAAGCACTTTCACTGCCTTTTCTATTGCCTTTGCGCTATCCTGTGCATCAATAATACTGCGGGTAACTTTTTTGAATAAAGGGCCATAGGCAGCTGCAGTGGTCGAATCCATTCCCCCCGAGCGCATAATGGCTACATTTTGTTCGGTTAAAAGATCAATGCAGGGTATGCCCGGACCAGCCAGCATTACTATGTATGCAATATCGCTGGAACCTGCAGCCACCATTTGCGCAATGATGCCGCCTTCGCTGTGGCCGATCAGGCCTATGCGGTTGCCATCAATCCATTCATTTGATTTTAAAAACGCCACGGCTGCCCTTGTATCATCTGCGAAATGCGCACTGGTAGCGTTGGAATGATTGCCTCCCGATGATGCCGTTCCCCTGTCATCGTATCTGAGCACAGCAAATCCTTTTTGGGTGAGATAATCGGCAATCACTGCAAAAGGTTTATGACCCACAATGGTTTCATCCCTGTCCTGTGCGCCGCTTCCGCTTATCAAGATTACTGCCGGGTATTTTTTTCCTTTGATCGTATCTGGTATTGTAATGGTACCCGCCAGTTGTATACCCGCTTTTACATTTTGAAAACTAATATTGATCGCTTTATACCCAAATGGTGGCCTGGGCGTTTGTGGCCGCTTTGCAGGTTGAATGATGGTTGCTTTTTCCACCTTTTTCAACACAAGTGGAATGCTCACGCCCTGCACAAAATTTCCGGAAAGGGTGGAATCGTTTACCAGCCTCCCTGTAAAACTCATTTTAAATTGTTTTTTTTCGAGGCTGATCTCATTATCCGCCGGGAAGATCAATGTATCTGCAGGAATTTGTAAGGGTGACTGTTGTGGCGCCTGTATGTTCACGGTGGTAACGCCATCATTCCGGGTTTTAATCGTAAATATCATCCGTAGTTTTTGTGCCCCCACATCGAGATCGCCTTCCCATATCCCGATAAATTTTTCTGACTGCGCAAAGGAACAGTTTTGAATAAAACAGATGGAGACGAATAAAAGAAATGCCTTCATAAAAAAATTAATATCCTAGGCCTAAAGATAGGCACTCTACTTGTTTAGAAATATTGGCTGATGCAGCATAAAAAAATTATTTTTGCCGTCTAAATTTTTACAATATGAGCAAAGGACCGGTTTCCAATTTTATAGAACATCATTATCGCCATTTTAATGCAGCAGCTCTAATGGATGCAGCAAAAGGTTATGTAACTCACCTGGAAGAAGGCGGAAAGATGATGATAACCCTTGCGGGTGCCATGAGTACAGCCGAACTGGGCCTTAGCCTCGCAGAAATGATCAGGCAGGATAAAGTGTCCATTATCAGTTGCACCGGCGCCAACCTGGAGGAAGATGTGATGAACCTGGTTGCGCATACAAAATATAAAAGGGTACCCAACTATCGTGATCTCACACCACAGGATGAGTGGGACCTGTTGGAAAATCATTATAACAGGGTAACAGATACCTGCATTCCTGAAGAAGAAGCATTCCGTCGTTTACAAAAACACCTGGTAAAACAATGGCATGATGCAGAAGCTAAAGGGGAGCGTTATTTTCCACACGAGTTTTTATACAAAACAGTGTTGAGTGGAGAACTGGAACAGTATTATGAAATTGATCCGAAAAACAGCTGGACAGTGGCCGCCGCACAAAAAAATATTCCTATTGTGTGCCCGGGATGGGAGGACAGTACCACGGGGAATATTTTTGCGAGTTATGTTATTAAGGGGGAATTAAAAGCTGATACTGTAAAAAGTGGTATTGAATACATGGTGTGGCTGGCTGATTGGTACCGCAATAATTCTGCAGGAAAAGGTGTTGGGTTTTTCCAGATCGGCGGTGGTATTGCCGGAGATTTTCC